>JAOPYS010000299.1 GCA_025964465.1 Thermoleophilia bacterium | reverse complement strand
AAGGGGACTGGCGGATGACGGTCCTTCCAGTCCCCTCCCTCGCACATGCGCGCCCGGGGAGGTCAGTCCGGACGCCCAAGGAGTAGGCCACAGCCCGCTCACCCAGTTGTCGGGAACTTCGCCCGATCCGTTCCACTCGGGCACGGTCCGGGGTCGGCCCGGGACGCGCGTCAGGCCGCGGGCGCCACGACGTCGAAGGAGATGCGCGCCTCGTAGGTGCCGGCGGGCTGGTTGAGCGCAGCGCGACCTCCGAACCGGAAGCTGGCGGTGCCCGTGGCGCTCGCCGTCGTGGTCGCGGCCTTCGACCCCGCGGTGGGCTGGTCGGGCACGGTGCGCCACGGCGTGGCGTCGGTGGAGACGCAGGCCCCGGTCGACGCCCAGACCGGGCTGGCGGCGCCGCCGACCGCGCGGAGGCAGACCCCGAAGAACGAACCGGTCCCCGTCGTCCAGTCCTGGCTCCCGGAGGTGAAGTCGCCGAACTTGGTGGCCTCGACCCGCATGGTGACGAGGTCCGACGCGCCCCCGTCGCCAGCGAGGATGTACTTGCCGTCGAGCCCGAACCCGATGTCATTGCCCTCGCGGGAGCCTGTCATGGCGATGACGTAGTCGCCGTTGGAGCCGAACGAGGGGTCGCGCGAACCGTCGGCGAGGAAGCGCGAGACGACGAAGTCGTCGTCGGGCACCGTGTCCCACGCAAGCCCGGCCGCCGCGAAGCGACCGTCGGCGTGGGTCACGAGCCTGTGGAGCAGGCTGGCTTGGGTGGCGTTGCCGAGTGCCAGCGCGCCGAACCCGTTCGGCGCCATGAAGCCGGCCGTGTCGAGGTTGCCGGCCGTGGTCAGGCCGACGAGGACGGCTCGCTGCGAGGTACCCGTGCCTCCGTTGCCCACCGCGACGATGCGTCCGTTCGGCAGCTCGGCGACGTCTTCCAGGATGTCCGCGACGCCCGGCATTGCGTTGATCGTCCGGACGCCGCCGACCCCGAACGTGTCTGGCGTGCCGTTCGCGGCGAGCCGGGCCACCACCGATTCGCCCGTCGCCGCGGAGCCGCGACGGCCCGCGATCAGGATCCGACCGGTGGAATCGAACGAGACGCCCTCGGCGTGGTCGGTGGTGGTACCCGCGTCGATGCGCTGCACGCCCGAGGAGCCGAAGGAGGTGTCCAGCGCGCCGTCCTCGCGGATGGCCATGGCGAGCATGTCCCCGTTGTCGTCGCCCACGATGACGACGCGACCCGTCTCGTTGACCGCGACGGCTTCGAAGTCCTGGATGCCCGCGGGGTCGTAGGTGAACCAGCCGTCGGTCCCGTCGCCCCCGCTGAAGGAGGTGTCGAGCACACCGTTCGGGGTGAGCTTGAAGGCGAACCCGACCGCGCTGTCGATGGCGCCGACCATGATCAGCGAATCGTCTGCCAGGACCACCATGTCCCGCACCTCGTCGTCGGCCCCGAACGAGTGCTGGTACAGGCCGGTGCCGGCGAAGGATCCATCCGCGCCGGTCGGCGTTCGGCGCATGACCACCGAGTCGCTGGTGCTCGGGCCGTAGTAGCCGGCGCTGACGACCTTGCCGGCGTTCGCGCCCAGTCGCTGGACCCCCACTGCGCGGAGGATGTCCGTGCCACCGAGGTCCGTCAGCGACTTGCCGTCGGTGTCCCAGTCGTCGCCGTCGCCGGTGTTCGTGTCGAGCGCGGCGTGGGGGAGGCGCGACATCGAGCCACCCGTCCCGTCCTGTTCGGAGACCTGCAGCATCGCCGTGTCGTTGCTGCTGCCGAAGGTGATCGTGCAGTCGCCCGTGGTGATCGCGGTGCCGCCCGGCAGGAGTGAGCCGAGGGACGTCCGCGTCGGGTCGCCCGTGAGGCACTGTCCCACGGCGATCGAGGAGGCGCTGGGGACGGTCATGGTCACCACCACCGACGACGTCGCGCCCGGCGCCGTGGCGGCCATCGCGGCAAAGCCGACGACCGCGCACGCGGCGACCACGAGACGTCGGTGTGGGCTCCAGCCGGTCATCCGAAGAGGTATCGGACCGGTGGTTCGAAATCCTGAGCGGAATCAGCGCGCGATCGGCACGAGTTCGACCGTTCGGCTGGGTCGCACGAGCACGTTCGAGGTCGGCTCGACCGCCTGATCCCCCGCGACGGCGTCGAGGCGCCAGCGCTGGTGCAGCTGGGCGAGCACGATGACGGCCGACTGCAGGGCGAGGTGCATCCCGATGCAGGTGCGCCGACCGCCACCGAAGGGGAACCACGCGAACCGCGGGCGCGCCGGATCCGGCTCGAGGAACCGCTCGGGTCGCCACTGGTCGGGTTCGGGCCACCAGCGCGGGTCCCGGTGCACCGTCCACATGGAGGCGAGCAGCTCGGTCCCGGCCGGCACGGTGATGCCCGCGTGTTCGAGGGGCAGGTCCGTCTCCGCCCCGCGCGGGACGAAGGTGCCGCCGTGGGTGCGCAGGGTCTCCTCGAGGGCGGCGCGGGTGTAGCGCAGCTCGCCGAGCTGGTCGACGCGCAGCGCCGCGCCGTCGGTGACCTCGTCGACCTCGTCGGTCAGGCGCGCCCGCGCCTCCGCGTTGCGCGCCAAGTTGTGGAGCGTCCAGGTCAGCGCGAGCGCCGTGGTCTCGTGGGCCGAGAGCAGCAACCCGCGCAGCTCCTCCCGCAGCGACTGCTGGTCGTCGAGCAGCGCGGTGCCGGACCGGTGGCCCGCCAGCAGCTGGTGGAGCACGTCGGGCGGACCCTCGCCGCGCGCGTGCTCTTCCGCCATCGCCCGCTCGATGAGCGTGTCGCACACCGCGTCCCAGCGCCGCGCGAGCGCGTCGATGCCGCGCCCGTGGGGCGGCCACAGGCGCGCCTTGAGCGGGAAGGCCGGGTCCAGGAGCGTGGGGGTCGCGGCGACCGCCTCGTGCACGAGCCCCGCGAGCACGGCGGCTTCGTCGTCGTAGTCGCGCCCGAGTAGCGCGCGCGCCATCGCGTTGAGCGCCAGCTCGTCCATCTGCGCACCCACGTCGATCGGTTCCCCTTCGCGCCAGCTGGCCGCGGTGGCCTCGGCCCGCTCGCGCGACCACCGCGCCTGCGGGGCGATGTCACGCGGCCGGAAGATCGGTGTCAGGAGGCGCCGCCGCTCGGCGTGCGCCTCGCCCTCGAGCGTGAACAGGTTGCGACCCATGCCGCGCGTCATGCGCGCGACCGAGCTGCCCTTGCTCGTCGAGCGTGCGTGCCCGACCAGCAGCTGCTCGATGTCAGCCGGGTGGTTGAGCACCACCAGCCGCACGCCCGGGCCGCGCAGCTCGACCACGTCGCCGTAGGTCGCCTGCAGCTCGTCGAGCACCGGCAGCGGATCGGCCAGCATCGCCCGCAGCGTGCGCGCGAGTTTCAGGCCACTGGGTCCGGGTGCGAGGCGCGCCATGCGCTGCGTCTACCCGCACCAGGTCACTTCGACCGTGACCGACTCAATCGACGTGACCCGCTAGATGTACCCGCGGAGCTTGGCGGCGCGGGCGACGCGGGCGACCGACAGGCACATCGCGGCGTCGCGCAGCGGGAGCTTGTGGTCCTGCGAGTAGGCGTATACCTCGCCCCACGCGCGCTTCATGACGCTCGCCAGCTCGCGGTTGACGTGGTCCTCGGTCCACCGGTACTGCTGGATGTTCTGGACCCACTCGAGGTAGGAGACCGTCACGCCGCCGGCGTTGGCGAGGATGTCGGGCACGACGGTGACGCCCATGTCCACGAGCGCGTCGTCGGCCTCGCTCGAGAGCGGGTGGTTGGCGGCCTCCACGACCATCCGCGCCTTCACGTCACCGACGTTCTCCTCGGTGATCGCGTTGGAGAGCGCCGCAGGGATGAGGATGTCGCAGTCGCACGCGAGCAGGTCGGCGTTGGTGCCCGTCTCGCCGCCCGTGAAGCCCGCGACGCCGCCGTGCTCGGCGGTCCACGCCTGCAGCGAGTCGATGTCGAGGCCCTTGGGATTGAGCACGCCGCCCGAGGCGTCGGAGATGCCGACGACGTTGCAGCCCAGCTCGCGGATCAGGCGCGCCGCGTTGTAGCCCACGTTGCCGAAGCCCTGGATGGCCACGCGCGCGCCCTCGAGCTTGATGCCCAGGTCGTGCGCGGCCTCCGCCACGACGTTGACGACCCCGCGCCCGGTCGCCGCCTCGCGGCCGAGCGAGCCGCCCAGTTCCACGGGCTTGCCGGTGACGATGCCGGGCTGGTGGCCGTAGCGCGAGCCGTACGCGTCCATGATCCACGCCATGATCTGCGCGTTGGTGTTGACGTCGGGCGCGGGGATGTCGCGGTTGACGCCGAGCACGTAGCTGATCGCCAGCGTGAAGCGCCGCGTCAGCTGCTCGAGCTCGCTCTCGTTGAGCGTCTTGGGATCGACCATGACGCCGCCCTTGGCGCCGCCGTAGGGCAGGTTGACGATCGCGCACTTCCACGTCATCAGCGATGCCATCGCCCGCACCTCGGAGATCGACGCCTCCGGGTGGTAGCGGATGCCGCCCTTGTACGGCCCGCGCGCGCCGTTGTGCTGCACGCGGTAGCCGCGCAGCACGGTGATCGAGCCGTCACCGCGGCGCAGCGGGATCTGCACGCTGATCTCGCGGTACGTGGAGCAGAAGATCTGCCGCACGTCGTCGGGCAGGCCGACGATCTCGCACGCGCGCGACACCGTCTCGTTCACCTCCGCGAACGGGTCGTGGTGCCCCGCGACTTCGTCGAGCATTGCGGGAGGGGTCGATGTCGGGTTCGCGGCCATGCGCCCGACACTACCGGACCACCTCGAGCGCGGCCTACAGGTCCGGCGGGCGGGTGCCGACACCCCTCGCAGAGACCACGCTCCCATGCGAAGCCTGCCCGCGGACAACCCCCGATCCTCCCTCGCCACGCGCGTGCCCCCGGGTGCGCGCCGCGCCATGCTCGTGCGCGTCGCGGGCGCTGCGCTCGCGTGCCTGCTCGCGCTGCTCGCCGTGGTCGACCCGGTGCTGGGGCTCGCCGCGGTCGTGACGATCTTCGTCGCCGTCGGCTTCACGCGCAGCCCCACCTTCGGCGTGTGTGCGTTCGCCGCCGTGACGTTCTTCGAGTTCATCACCGAGGCCACCGGCAACACGGCGCTCAGCCCGATCAAGATCTGCGGCGGCGCGCTCATCGTGCTGGCCCTGCTCGACCTCGTCACGAGCGCGCGCACGCGCCGCGGCGTCGAACGCTCGACGCCCGCATGGTGGCACCATCCGGTGATCGTCGCGGCCATGACCGGGTTCGTCGCCGTGGGCATCGCGTCGGGGAGCTGGGCCGCCAACGAGGCGCAGGTGCGCACCCTCTCGCAGCGCCTCGTCACCGAGGTGCTGATCTTCCTGGCGATCGGGGTGTTCCTGCTGCACCGCCGCCAGTTCCACGCCCTCGCTACGACCGTGCTGGTGGCCGGCGTGCTGTCGACGCTCTACGGCATGTTGTCGGGGGCGGAGGAGTTCGGTCGCTCGATCGGCACCTTCACCGACCCCAACGAGTACGCCTCCGCGATGGTCGCCTCGATCGGCCTCGGGTTCGGTGCGATGGGGGCTGCACGCACCCGGCTCGGCACCGCGGCGTGCGCGGCCGGCATGGCGCTGTGCTCCTACGGCGTGCTCACGAGCCAGAGCCGTGGCGGCCTGCTCGCGCTGGTGGTGGTGGCCGGAGTGGTCGTGCTGAGCAGCCGCGGCCGCGAGCGCGTGCGGATGATGGGCGCGAGCTTCGTGCTGCTGGCGACGCTCTCGCTCGTGCTGGTGGCGACGCCCACCGGCCAGGCCTCGCTGTCGCGCATCACGACGGGCGACTCGAGCGGACGCGCCGACCTGTGGCGCATCGCCGGCCTCATGTTCAAGGCGGAGCCGGTGCACGGCGTGGGCCTCGGCAACTTCCCCGCTGAATCCACCCGCTACGTCGACGGCAAGACGCAGCACACCGAGCTGTTCCAGAACGGCGCGCCGCGCACCACGCACAACTCCTACCTGGAGATCGCGGCGGAGCTCGGCGTGCTCGGGCTGATCACCTTCGGGACGTTCGCCGGCGGCGCGGTGCTGCTGGCGATGCGCGGGCTGCGCCGGGCGCGGCGGCTCGGCGATGAGGTGACGATCCACCTGGGCCGTGGCGTGGTGGCGGCCACGCTCGGCATGCTCGCCACGTGCATCTTCCTCTCCAACCACTACGGGGAGCTGCTCTGGACGCTGCTCGCGACGTGCGTGGCGTACGGCGCGTTCGTGGAGCGCCAGCTGCGCCTGCAGATCACGTTGGAGGCGGCCCACGACGTGGTCGAGGCGCTGCCGATCGAGGACGCGCTGGAGGCGGACCTCGAGCTCGACGGCCTGCTCGCCACGGCGGCGCTGGGCGAGTACGTCGGCACGATCGAGGGCACCGCACCGCACTGAGGCGCCCGGATGCGGCGACGCCGACGTCGCCTTTGCACATTTTCGCGCGTGCTCTGATCAGCGCAGGCCTCCGGAGTGTGTGCCGATCCATACGCCGATGTCCCGCGCTCCACGCCACCCCCGCTCCGTCCGCGCCCTGCGGTGGATCTCGCTGGTCGCGACCACCGTCGTCGCGCTGGCCGTCGCCCCGTCGGCCGACGCCGCGCTCCGCGTCGGGGTCGTCGGCTCCAATGTGCTCGTGCGTCCCGCCGATGCGCCGGCGACTGCTGCCGCCGCGCGGCTCGTGGCGTCGGGCAACGAGTTCGAATCGGTGCAGGTCGTGGCGCGGGCCGAGGGTGCGGCGGTCACCGGCCTCGACGTGACCGTGGCCGGCGCACTCACCGCACCCGGCGGCGCGACCATCCCCGCCTCCGCCTTCACCGTCTACCGCGAGGCCTACTACGACGTGCGTGGCCTGCCCTCCGACGGTGACCTGGGCGGCGCGCTCGGCGCCTTCCCCGATGCGCTCATCCCGCGCGTCGACACGGTCTGGGGCGAGGCGCGCAACGCCTTCCCCATCGACGTGCCCGCCGGGCAGAACCGCCTCGCGTGGATCGACGTGCTCGTGCCGCCCGGCACGCCCGCAGGCATCTACTCGGGCGCGAGCATCCGCGTCGCGGCGGCGGGCCTCGCAACCCAGTCCGTGCCGGTCGAGGTGGAGGTCGTCGACCTGGACCTGCCGTCCACCACGTCGCTCGACGGCGGCTTCGACCTCAACCCCAACCAGCTGTGCGCGGCGCACTCGTGCAGCAGCTACCCGGGTGGCGCGGCCGGGCTCGCCGCCATGTACGAACGCGTGGCGCTCGACGACCGCCTCACCATCGCCAAGCCGCCGAACGCCACGCCGAGCGGGCCCAACGACGCGAGCTATCGCGCCTACACACGCCCGCTGCTGCTCGGCAGCGACGCCACGCGCCTGCGGGGCGCGCGCCTGCGCACCGTGACGATCTACCAGTGGGCGGTCGACGCCGCCGCCGGGTGGCGCCGCGCGGCGGAGGCCGACGGGTTCGTGGACCGCGTGCGATTCCACTGCGACGAGATCGGCACGAGCGCGAGCGCGTGGACGTCGTGCCGCGACGACTGGACGCGCGCCAACGCGCTGTGGCGCGGCGCGGCGACCGGGGCCGCCGGCCCGGTGACCGACCTGCCGCTGCAGGTGACGACGTCCGTCGACGACGTGGCCTGGGCGCGCACGCACGGGTTCGCCGACTTCGCCGACCGCATCGCGGTGCTGATCCCGGTCGTCAACCGCGTGCACCCCACGTCGCTGCCGACCTTCCCGGGGCGGCGCACGGCGTTCGACCCGTGGACGACCGGCACCACGCCCGGCGGCGCGCAGCACCGGCTCTGGAGCTACACGTCGTGCATGAGCATGGGCTGCTCGCCCGATTCGGGCGACCCCGAGTCGGAGTGGCGCGGCTGGCCCAGCTACGGCATCGACCAGCCCGGCTCGGAGGCGCGCGCAATGGGCTGGATCTCCTGGACCTACGGGTTCTCGGGCGAGTACTACTACGAGAGCGCGCGCGACCTGCCGGGCGCCTGGACGAACCAGTGGTCGGCGGACGGCGGCAACCACGGCGACGGCACGCTCTTCTACCCGGGCACGGTCGCGCGGGTCGGCGGCACGCACGACGTGGCGATCGAGTCGATCCGTCTCAAGCGCATCCGCGACGGCCGCGAGGACTACGAGTGGCTGCGCGTGGCGGAGGCGGCCGCAGGCCGCACGGCCGTGCTGGCCATCGCGCGTGGGGCATTCGACGACGTGCACCACGCCGATGTGCCGCAGGCGCGCATCGACGAGGCACGGCGGCAGCTGGCCGCGCTCGTCTCCGGCCGCTCCGTGCGCGAGCTGCCGATCGGTGGCGGGGTGGGCACGCCGTTCGACGGCGGGGCCGTGGGCGGAGGAGGAACTGGCGCGGGCGCCGGCACCGGAACGGGCGCGACGACGCCGCGCCCCTCGACCGGCAGCGGCGCGACGCACG
>JAOPYS010000281.1 GCA_025964465.1 Thermoleophilia bacterium | reverse complement strand
GCAGGTCGCCGTGTCCGCCCGGTCGCAGGGTGCCGGGCGCGGGCGCGGGGGGCGGGCGTGGCAGGACCCACCCGGCGAGGCGCTGATGGTCAGCCTCGGGTGGGCCGGTCCCCTCCCGGCATCCGTGCTCGACGGCCTGCCCCTGCGCGTGGCCGACGCCGTGCTCGCCGCGATCGAGCTCGTCGCCCCCGCCGCACGCGACGGCATCCGGTGGAAGGCGCCCAACGACCTCGTGGCAGCACGCGACGGCGCGAAGGTGGCGGGCATCCTCGTCGACGCGCGCACGCTCGACGGGGTCGTCGATCCCATCATCGTCGGGATCGGGGTCAACCTCGCCGGGGCGGCGTTCATCACCACCGACGGGCGCGACGCCACCACCGTCGAGCAGGTGGTCGGCGTGCGCGTCGAGCGCGACGACCTGTTGCCCGAACTGGTGCGCCTCGTGGGGCGCGCGGTGCGCCCTCCGGCCTGACCCACGCGCGCTTGCGGCCCTTGCACCGCGGGTACATCCACGGCGTGCGCCTGTTCGCCCTCCTGCTCGCTGCCTGCCTCGTCGCCCTGTGCTGCGCGGCGAGCGTGTCGAGCGGTGCCAGCGACCGACGCGTGCCCAGCTCCGGGCACGGCCGCGTGCTGGTCGCGCCGCTGACCGGCACGGTCGACCCGGTGATGCTCGAGTTCACCGAGCGGGTGCTGGAGCGGGCCCGCCACGACCACTTCGACGCCGTGGTGTTCCGCATCGACACGCCCGGCGGGCTCTCCACCTCGATGGACGACATCGTGCGCGCGATCGTGGCGGCCGACCTGCCCGTCTACGTGTACGTCTCTCCCTCCGCGGGGCGGGCGGCCAGCGCCGGCGTGTTCATCACCTACGCCGCGGACGTCGCGGCGATGTCGCCCGGCACCAACATCGGCTCGGCGACGCCGATCAGCTCCGGCGGGGAGCAGCTGCCCAAGGACCTGCGCCGCAAGGTGATCAACGATGCGGTGGCCAAGATCACCGAGCTCGCCGACGAGCGCGGGCGTGACGCGAAGTTCGCGGAGGCGGCGATCCGCGAGGCCGAGAACGTGGGGGCGCGCGAGGCGCTGCGACGGCACGTGGTGGACTACGTCGCCGACGACGTGCGCGACCTGCTGCGCCAGAGCAGCGGCGACTCGCTCGACCCCAAGGGACTGACGCCGCACCTGGCCGACGCGACCCTCACGCAGATGGACGTGCCGCTGACGCTGGTCGTGCTCAAGCACCTCATCGATCCCAACATCCTCTTCCTGCTGTTCGGGGCGGGCGTGATCGGGCTCGCCTTCGAGCTGACGCACCCTGGCGTGGTGCTCCCCGGCGTGGCGGGCGGCATCTGCTTCCTGCTCGCGCTGTTCGGGCTCAGCATTCTGCCCGCCACGGGCGCAGGCGTGGCGCTGCTGGTGCTGGCTGCTGCGCTGTTCGCGGCCGAGGCCGTGGCTCCCGGCGGGGGCGTATTGGGCGGCGGCGGCGCGATCGCGCTGGTGGTCGGTGCGATGCTGCTGTTCGACGACAGCTCCGGCTACGGGGTGTCCCCGGCGCTCGCCGTCGGCATGTCGGCAGCGCTGGCCCTGTTCTTCGGGTT
Source organism: Thermoleophilia bacterium (assembly GCA_025964465.1). GTDB lineage: Bacteria > Actinomycetota > Thermoleophilia > Gaiellales > SKUG01 > JAGQUL01. The sequence goes on along the minus strand of JAOPYS010000281.1, from coordinate 4,647 downwards.
CATCCTGCGCAAGGCGATCCAGACCCGGCGCCTCGCGCCGATGACGGGGTCGGGCTCGCTCGTGGGCATGCCCGCGCAGGTGCGTCGCGCGGTCGGCGGCGGCGCACCGGGCACGGTCTACGTCGACGGTGAGCTGTGGCGGGCACGGCTGGCCGCGGGCCAGGACGGCGTGCTCGAGGCGGGCGCGGCGGTGCGCGTGCTCTCGGTCGACGGGATGCAGGTGGAAGTGGGGGCCGTTCCGGTCTCGACGAACGAGGGAGCGACGACATGACCGCGGCCATCATCGTGCTGGTAGTGCTGGTGGGCCTGCTGGCCGCCAGCGTCCGGATCCTCAACGAGTGGGAGCGCGCGGTGGTGCTGCGGCTCGGTCGCGCACTGCCCGGCGTGAAGGGACCCGGCCTGATCCTGCTCATCCCGGTCATCGACCGCATGCGCAAGGTCGACACGCGCACGGTGACGCTGCAGGTCCCCCCGCAGGAGGTGATCACGCGCGACAACGTCTCGACCAAGGTCACCGCCGTCATCCTCTTCCGCGTGATCGACGCCAACGCCGCCATCACCCGCAACGTGGACTTCATGTACGCCACCAGCCAGGTGTCGCAGACGGCGCTGCGCTCGATCCTCGGGCAGAACTCGCTCGACCAGCTGCTCGGCGAGCGCGACCAGATCAACGAGAAGCTGCAGGAGGTCATCGACGCGCAGACCGCGCCGTGGGGCGTGAAGGTCGCCGTCGTGGAGGTCAAGGACGTGGAGATCCCCGAGGAGATGCGCCAGGCGCTCGCCAAGGAAGCGATCGCCGAGCGCCTTCGCCGAGCGAAGGTGATCGGTGCGGAGGGCGAGTTCCAGGCCTCCGCGCGCCTGAGCGAGGCCGCTGACGTGATGGCCCGCAGCCCGGGCGCGATGCAGCTGCGCTACCTGCAGACGCTGGTGGAGATCGGCGCCGAGAACAACACCACCACGGTGTTCCCCATCCCGATCGACCTGCTCGACGCGGTCCGCGGCCTCGCCCCCGGGGCGCCGAACGCCTGACGGTGCTGCGCGAGGACCCCATCACCGGCGACGTGCGCCTGCTCGCGCCGGGGCGTGCATCGGACCTGCGCCCCGCCACGCGTGGCTGCCCGTTCTGCCCCGGGCACGAGGCCGACACGCCCGCGACCACCGGCTCGCGCCCACCGCGCGAGGGCGGCAGCGGCGGGGAGTGGGGCGCGCGCAGCTTCGACAACCGCTTCCCGCTCACCGATCCACACGAGATCGTCGTTCCGAGCTGCCGGCACGTGACGGCGTGGCGCGAGCTGACGCTGCCGGAGCTGGAGGACGGCCTGGCGCTGCTGCTGGAGCGACGACGCGCGCTCCTCGAGCAGGACCGCTACGTGCACGCGTTCGTCAACGATGGCGCCGGGGCGGGGGCGTCCCTGTCACACGTGCACGCCCAGCTCGTGGTGATGGAGCGCACCGCACACACCGACCGGCTGGTCGACCGCGTCCGGGACGAGGCCGACTGCGCGCTGTGTCGCCTGCTCGACGACGACGACCTCGTCGTGGAGCGCGGCCTGCACCACACGATCGTCGCCCACCCGCTGCCGCGGCTGGCCGGCGGGCTCATCGTCGCGCCCAGCCACCACCATGCCGAACCCGGCGACGCGAACCTCGCCGAGTTCGCGGGGTTCGTGCACCGGGCGCTGGCGGCGGTCGACGAGGGCACGGCCGCCAACCTCTGGCTCGTCGCGGACGAGGCGCGGGGCGCGCACTGGTACCTGGAGGTCCAGCCGCGCGGTGCGAACCTCGCGGGTGTCGAGCTCGCGCTCGGGGTGCTCGTCAGCGCCGCCGACCCGCGCGACACGGCGGTCGAGGCACGCGAGCGCCTGGCGATGCGGCGCTGATCCAGATCTCGGATCGATCGATCCTGAGACGAGTTCGGGGTGCGCCGCGACATATCGATACTGACACGATCGGATCCGGGGGGACCACGCATGTTGAACGTCACCGAGCTGAAGGGCGCCTTCACCGCCGTCGCGCACATGGCTGACAGCACGTCGGCGATGGCGAGCCACCGCGACGCGGCCCAAGCGGCGCTCGCGGAGTTGCTGACCTTCGTCCACGGGCAGGGGACGATGGCCACCCCGGTGGGTACCGCCGCGCACACCAACTTCCGCGCCGTCGAGGGCGACATCTCCTCCGCCCTCACGAGCATCCGCGACGCATCGCGGTGGAACGAGATGTCGGTCAGCGTGCAGGATCGCATGGCGCACGCGATCGGGCATCTCAACGTCATCGCCGCCGGCGCGCGCTGAGCCTCGCTCCCGGGCGCGGCGGCGGGGATCACGCCTCGTCGGGCGCCTCGGGGGGTGGAAGACGGTCCTCGTCGCCGCGCACGTTGCCGAGCACCGGTCGACCCGTGCCGAACGAGGGTCGACCGTCGGCGGGGTCGCCGTCGGGGTACCACTCCACCAGCGTCTCGCCCCGGAACTGCACGACGTCGGGCATGCGACGCCGGTGCCACGCCCACGCGCCACGCACCGCGCACGCCGTGGCGGCCGCGAACCCGATCCACGCGAGCAGCGAGTGCGCGAACGCGCCCACGAAGGGCACGAGGCGCACGAGGCGCAGCAGCACGATGCCGACCGCGGCCGCGAGCCACGGCGGTGCGGTGAGCGCGCTCCACGCCGCCAGCACCCGCTCGCCGACGAGCCGGGCGAGCGCCAGGTAGCCGGCCATGCCGACCAGCAACCCCACGATCGGCATCAGCAGTGCGCCGATGATGGTGATGAACACCGCGACGGTGACCGCCACCAGGGCCAGCACCGACAGCGGCATCCACACGATCACGCGCAGTGGATCGGTGGCGATCAGGCGCGCCGGTGGATCGACCACCCGCGGCGCGACCTGCGCGAACACGGGCCCGCACACCAGCAGCAGCACCGTGACGTACGCCCAGAACAGGAACGAGAACGGCGTCAACCCCAGCGCGATCCGCGCCATGTCCCCGAACAGGTCAACGATCGCACCCATGGCCACAGGTTACCGGCGCGGGCGCTGCCCGCGCACGCCGGTCACACCTCTGGGGCCCGCACCTCGAACAGGATCCCTGCCCGATAGGTGCCCGGCACCTGCGTGAGCGGGATGCGCATCCCGAACCGGAAGAACGCCGTCGCCGTCGCCGGGCTCTGGGGCGTGGCCTGCCGCGCGACCTTCACCGGGGCCGCCGGGATCGCCTTCCACGGGTCGCCGTCACCGTCCGAGCAGTCGGCCGCAGCCGCGGCCTCGTCCCCGATCGTGTCCGAGTCGGCCGGCCACGTGGTGCCGTTCGTGCTCGCGGCGCCTCCGACGGTGCGGAGGCACACGCCGAACATCTGGGCGCCCGGCGTGGACCAGTCGTCGTTGGCGGGATCGTTGTAGTCGTTGATCGGGTCGGTCGGTGTGGAGTAGATGCGGCCGGTGCTGCCCACCGTCTCCCACGCAGCACCGATCGCGCGCCCCGAATCGGCGGCCGCGAGCCCGATGAACTGCACGGGCGCGCCGACGCGGTACTCCTCGACCCAGGTCGTGCCGCCGTTGGTGGTGTGGTACACGATCGATCCGATGTCGGTGACCGCCCACATGCTGAGGCCGTCCACGCTCGTCACCTCGTCGATGTTCGTACCGGGCGACGTCAGCTGCGTCACCCACGTCGCCCCACTGTCGGTGGTCCGCAGCACCTTGCCGGAGGTGGTCCCCACCCATGCGGTGGTCGCGCCGGTCGACCAGATCGAGCGGGAGATGTTGCCCGCGTCGGGGTTGGTCACGAGGGCCCACGTCGTTCCCCCGTTGACGGAGCGGTAGGCCGTCTGGTTGACGCACGTCGCCCACACCACGGTCGGGGTGGGGGCGTGGAGGTCGCGGACCTGGCTGCCGGCGCACGTATCGACGACGCTCCACGTGGCGCCACCGTCGTTCGTGTACCGAGCGATGCCCGCGGCGCCGCCCACCCACGCTCGCTGCGCGTCGATCGCCGTGACCGTCTCGAGCCGGACGGTCGAGCCGAGGGTGTTGTCGACGTCGGTCCACGTCACGCCGGCATCGGTGGTGCGACGGACCGTCCCCAGGTCGCCGACCGTCCAGGCGGTGTTGGCATCCGTCGCGTCGATGTCGCGGAGGCTGTTGGGGGATGCGTTCGGGTTCTGCCCGGCCCAGGTGATGCCGCCGTCGTTGGAGATCCGCATCCCGCCGCCCGAGCCGACGATCCACGCGCGCGACGGGCTGCCCGCGGAGACGGCGTCCCACGCGGTCGCAATGCCGGGCACCCGCGAGGCCCACCCGGCCCGCGCCATCGTCGTGCCGTACGCGTCCTCCTGCCCGATCATCAGCATGGCGCTGTCGTTGCTGGAGCCGAACACGACCTCGCAGTCCGCCGACGTCACGACCGATGAGCCGGGCTGCACCACGCCAAGGTCGGTCCGTCCCGCCTGCCCGGTCTGGCACAACGTCGTGGTCAGGCTGGTCGCGCTCGGGATGTCGGCCGACACCACCACGGCGCTCGTGGCCGCTTCACCACTCCCGGCCAACCACCCCACCACGCCCGCGACGGCGAGCGCCGCGAGACCCACTCGCCGTTGCTGGAGGGATGAACGAAACGTCCGCACAGGCGGGCATCGACCCCGCCCGCCCCTC
>JAOPYS010000280.1 GCA_025964465.1 Thermoleophilia bacterium | reverse complement strand
CAGGCGCGGTGGGCACCGTGGCGGCGGCACCGGCAGCCACGTCAGTGGTGGTGATCGGCGCGACGCTCGATGCTGCCGCGGGTGCGGCGGCCTCGGCGACGGGAGCGGCAGCGACCGGAGCCGTCTTCGCGGCGCCCTCCACCACAGCCGCGGCCTCGTCGGCGCCACCGGCGGCGACCTCGGCGACCTCGCCGGCTGCGGGGGCCGCAGCCTCCGCAACCTTGGCGGCCTCGGCCGCCTTCGCAGCGGCCTCCGCGGCGTACGCGGCCTTCACCGTCGAGACCGCCTCGGCCTCGGCCGTCATGAACGCCTCGCCGTCGACGTAGCTCGGGAAGAGCTTCGTCGCGAGCTCCGGGTCGGCGTCGTGCAGCTTGCCGACGGCCTCGCCGAAGTGCTGCACGGAGTTGCGCGCCGCGTCGTCGATCACGCCACCGGTCTTGGCGGCGTCGAGCAGGCCGCGCGATTCTTCCATGGCCTTGGTCGCGTCGTCGACGAGACCAGCGGTCTCGGGCGAGAGTGCGGAGCGGTCGAGCGCCGCGATGTTGGCGCCCGCCTCGTCGAACAGGCCCGTGAACAGCTTGTGACCGGCGAGCGCCTCGAGCAGCTCGTCGCTGATCGCAGCCACGCCGCCGACACCCGCCGCGCCGCCGGCCGCCTGGCCGAGGCCCGGGAACTCCTTCGCCGTGGCGGCGGCGAGCGTGGCGTACCAGTCCGGCACGCCACCCTTGGTGAGGCCCGTGAGGTACTTGACCGGCCGCATGCCGTCCTTGCCGATGCCCAGCGTGGAGACGGCGTTGCCGGCCATGAGCCGCCCGAGCGAACCCAGCTCGGCGTCGGAGCGGCCCGCGATGTTGTCGACCAGGCTCGGCGCGGACTTCAGCCAGTCAGGGTTGTTGCCCAGCTTCTGGCCGCCGACCTCGAGCATGGCGGCGATCTGCGAGCGACCGTCGCCGATCGTCAGGTTCTTGGCCACGTTGATGACGTCCGTGCCGCCCTTGCCGGCGGCGAGCGTCATCGGCGCGCCCTTCTTGAAGTTGCCCAGGTAGCCGATCTTGCCGCCCTGGATCTTCGTGGCGCCCGTCTTGATGTCGTCGAACATCTGCGACAGCGTCGAGACCTGCAGGGCGCCGTCGGCGTCGGCCATGAGCTTGGCGGCGCCACCGTTGTTGAACGCCTTGGCGGCGACCTCGGCGTGGCCGAGGCCGACGATCTCGCGGTGCAGCTTCGTGCCCGGGATGAACGTCATCAGCTTCTGCTTGAGGCCCCACGTCTGCGTGGCACCCATCGCCGCGTCGGTGAGCGACTGGCCCTGCGTGCTCAGGCCGGCCTTGGTCAGCTCGGCGTAGCCGCCGCTGCGCAGCTTCATGGCGCCGCTGATGTTCTTGGCGCCGCGGATGGACGCGAACAGCGCGAGGCCGCTCAGCGCCGCGAAGCCGAGCTGCATCGGATCGAAACGGTCGATCTTCTCGCCGGAGATCGCCTCCTTGCCGAAGGCCCACTGCACGAGGCGGCCGCCCGGGAAGAACGACGCCCCGAGCTTGAGGCCCTTCTGCAGGGTGGTGAGGTTGGCGCCCTTGGCGGTCTCGACGAGCTTGTCGGCGTCCTCGTCCTTGACCGGCTGGTCGCCGAGGATGGCGGTCCACATGTCGAGCGCCGGGACCTTGGCGTCGATGCACTTCTGCATCCAGCCGCGGTCGGTGAAGTCCTGCACGCGACCGGCCGCGTGCTTGTACGCAGCCTCCAGGCCACTGGCCGGAGCACCGCTCTCGGCGTAGAGCTTGACGACTTCCTTCGGCATGCCGAGCTTGGTGAACGCCGCCTCGAACTGCGGGTTCCAGCCGGGCGCGTCGTTGGCCGGGGCCGGCTGCGTCGGCTGGGTGGGATCCGTGGCGCCGGGCTTCTGGGCGCCCGGGGCCTGCTCGGCCAGCTGCTGGTAGACGGACGCGAGCTTCTCGTCGGTCGCGCCGGTCTTCTCGGCCTGTGCCTTGAGCTCGGCGACGAACTCCTTGGGCAGGCCCAGCGCGGTGAAGCGCTGCTCCCACTCGGGGCTCCACGCGCTGGCTCCGGCCGGCTGGCCGGTGCCGGGCTGCGGCGCGGTGGGCGCCTGGCCGGGCACGCCACCCTGCTCGACGATGCCGTCGTGGATGTCCTTGTAGATCCCGGCGAGCTGCGAGTTGGTGAGCGTGGCGGCGCCGAGCTTGTCGACCTCCGTGGCGGACAGGCCCAGGTTGGTGAAGTGCGTCTTCCACTCGGGCCAGGTGGAGAGCCCGGTGGCCGGGCCGTTCGCCACGGCGCTGGCGTCGGCGGCGGAGCCGTCGACCGTACCGGTGGTGCCGGTGGACGCGGTGTCGGCGGGGCCGGTGATGGGCTCCGGCGGCGCGTCGGTGCCCGTGGTCGGCGCGGGGGCCGGGGCAGGCGTGGTGGCGATCGGGGCCGGAGCCGCGACCGGAGCCGGGACCCACTGGCCACACTGCGTGGGCTGCGGCGCTTCGTACGTGGTCGCGCCGCCGCCGGTGACGACGGGGCCGCCGCCGGTGACGTCGGTCGGTGCCACGGGCTGCGCGCTGGGCGCCGGAGCCGAGGTGACGGGCTGGGGATCAGGTGCCGTGACCGGCGCGGTACCCCCGCCGCCGGTGGCGTCCTTCATCGGAGCGCCGCCCCCGTCCGTGGCGACCGCCGCCGGTGTGTAGACCGGCGCGGCTGCGCACGGCGTGCAGCACGAAGAAATACTTGCAGACATCCTGACTCCCCCCGAAGTCTAGGAAACAAAACCCTCTCACCCCTCTATCGCGGGGCGGGCCGAGGTTGTTTCACCGACTGCGCGATCCACGTGCCAACGACGATCGGCCCGTCCCCGCTGCTGCGGTGACGGGCCGTGTTCTCGCCGGTGCGGTCGCCTCGGTCCTGGGGGAACCGCTGCGACCGTCGCCTATCTCGAACCCTGCCTCACGCGAGCCCCAGCCCCTTGGCCGTGAACCCGCCCGTGCTGCCGCCCGCGGGTGCCGGCTGGCCGCCGGCCGCCGTCGGCTGCGCGCCGGCTGCCGGAGCACCG
>JAOPYS010000213.1 GCA_025964465.1 Thermoleophilia bacterium | reverse complement strand
CGCCGATGCGGATCAGGTTGGCGGAGTTGGTGTCGATGCCGTAGAGCGTGGTGGCGGTCGCGCCGACGACGCTGCGGTCGTAGGCGATCGCCGGGCCGCGAGCCGCGCCGGAGAGCGGCGTGTCAGTGGCGATGAACGCGCCGCTCGACGCGTTCACCCGCAGGTTCTCGGAGGACGTCGACGTGACGCGCAGCTGGTCGGTCACCGGGCTGATCGCCAGGCCGAGGCCCGTGCTGTCGATGAGCGTGGAGGAGAAGGTCGGCGTGGACATCGGCGTCGCCACGGCCGTGGCGTAGTCGAGCGAGTACGCGCGTCCCGTCGTGTCGTTCACGCCGCCCGGGTTGGAGCTGGTCGAGAAGACGAGGCCGCCCGTCGAGGGCCGCAACGTCATCCCCACGAAATCGGTCTGCGTCAGGCCCGTGATGCGCCGCTGCGACGTGAGCGGCCCGCCCGCCGTGTCGAAGGACACGAGGTAGTACACCCCGGTCCCGCCCGTCACACCCACGGCAGGCTCCGCCGCGGCGCTGCCCGGGTGCGCCACGCCGACCACCGCCGACGCGAGCGCGGAGAGGATGAGGAGGGTCACGGAGCGGCGTGCGGTGGTGAGCATCGCTCGACTGTACGCTCATCGTGCATCCCGGGGCGGCCGAACGGATCGGGACTTCCATCCGGGACGCGGCACGCTCAGTGCTTCGATTCGTGTACGGTGGCGATCCGGATCGACCCCGCCGAGAGACCGACATGCCGAAGCGCCGCCGCACGATCCCGCTCACGATCGTGACGGCGCTCCTCGCGCTCTCGTTCGCGTCGTCCGCATCCGCCGCCGTCACCACCGTGTGCGTCGGGTTCGCAGCCCCGGCCGCGGACTGCACCACGTCGTACACGACCGCGCAGCTCCAGACGGCGCTCACCTCGGTCGTCTCGGACGGCGACGCCGACACGGTGCGCCTGGCCGCGGGCCTGTACCTCGTGCCGGGCGGCGTCTCGATGACCACCAACGACGCCGACCGCGTCGAAGGAGCCGGGCAGGACCAGACGATCCTCCGCAATACCACCGGGGACACGACCAACACCCTGGTCCTCGACGGATCGCTCGCCACGCCGATCGTGGTGAGCGACCTGACCGTCGAGCGGTCCGCCGGGACCGGTGGCGCTTCCGCGGTCACCGCGCTCGAGACGTTCGCGGACCACGTGACGGCTCGAGGGGTGTACGCCACGGGAGCGAACGGAGTGACCCTGCGAGGCGAGCACCTGGTCCTGCAGCGCTCGGTCGTGGAGACATCCGGCGACAACACGCGCGCGGTGTACACCTCGTCCGGTGGCATGACCATCGAGGATTCGCGGATCGTGCCACTGAGCGCAACCAGTGGGACCGGGCTGGAGGTCAGCGGCACCGCCGGCTCCACCCTGCTCGTGCGACGGTCGTTCATCGGCGACCCGACCGGGGTCGGCGCGTTCATCTGGTCGTTCCGCACCGACGCAGGGAACATCGCGATCGAGGATTCCGTCACCGACCTCGGCACGCGGGCGAACGCCTACGGGGTCTATGCGATGAACTTCAACAGCGGCCCCACCCCGATCGGCCTGACGGTGCACCGATCGACGTTCGTGGGAACCGGGACGAACCAGACGGGCGTGCTCGCGGGATCCGACGATCCCGGTGAGGCCCTCACGTTCGCCATCGACGGCTCTGTCGTCAAGCTCGCCGGCACGTCGACCGACATCGGCTGCTATCTCGCGGGAGGAGGGACGCTCGCCGCTCCCTTCACCGTCTCGTACACGGCGTACAACTCGCCGAGCGCCTCGTCCGGCGCCATCGCATGCACGCCCTCGGGCGGCAACGACATCGACACGGGCGCGGTGCTCGCCTCCGCGCTCTTCCGCGATCCTGCAACACACGACTTCCACCCGCGGCTCGCAGGCGTGCTCATCGACGCCGGCGATCCGGCTGCCGCGGGCCTGGTCTCGGATGCGAGCGGTGCTGCCCGCCTGCGTGATGGCGATGGCGCCGGCACCCCCGCAGCCGTGGTCGACCTCGGCGGCCTCGAGTACCAGCGCGCTGCTCCGGTCGTGACCGCAGCAGCGCTCCCGTTGACCGGCATCGCGGGCGCGACAACGGTCGCATTCAGCGGCACCGCCAGCGACCTCGTCGACAACGAGGCAGCGGCGATCACCGGATGGACGTTCGGTGACGGTGGTACCGCCGCGAGCGCGACCGCCAGCCACGTGTACGCGGCGGCAGGCACCTTCACGGCGACTGCCACGGCAACCGATGCGAGCGGGGTCACCGGCACCGCGGCCGTGCAGGTGGTGATCGCGGCCGCGTCCGTGGTCGTCACGCCGGTCGTGGTCACGCCGCCCCCCGCGGGTGACACGGTCAAGCCCGTGCTCACCGTGCTCGGTCCGCTGGGGGCGCTCCCGTTCCTGCGGACGGGCAAGGTCTTCGCGACCACCACCTCCACCAACAAGCGGGCCGTGCGCCTCACGGTGAGCGAGGCGTCCAACGTCGAGCTGGTGCTGGCCCGCAAGGTCGGCCGGAGGTTCGTGACGTACCGGGGCCACCAGTCGTTCGCCCTCGCGAAGGGCGCGAAGCGCATCACCTGGACCGGCAGGTGGCAGCGGTCGCTCGTGCCGGTGGGCACGTACCGCGTCACGCTCGTCGCAACGGACGCAGCCGGCAACCACGGTGCCGCGCGCTCGGTGGTCGTGAAGCTCGTCGCACCGCGGAAGCACGGCTGAGCCCGATGACCCCCCTCCGCCACGTCCTCGTCGGCTGCGTCGCCGCAGCGCTGCCACTCGCCCTCGCGCCCTCGGCCGTCGCCCGTCCCGCCGTCGTCGCGGTGACCGCACCCACGCTCACCCCCGTGTCGTCGATCGCGACGTTCGACACGTCGCGTCCGTCCGCCGTCACGTTCGTGACCGCGACCGGGATGGCGTCGGGCCAGCGCATCGAGGCGCTCGACGTCCGCCCGTCGTCAGGTGAGCTCTACGCGCTCGTCATCCAGGACGACGGAGCGACCAACTCCGGGTTCCTGAAGGTGCTCGATCCCGGGACGGGAGCGTTGACGAACCCCGGTGGGGGGACACCGTTCGCGACGGACCTGGCAGATGGCGTGGCGTGGGACATGGACTTCAACCCGGTCTCGGACCGTGTACGCCTCGTCAGCAGTGGGGGAGCGAACCTCCGCGTCAATCCGATCACCGGCAGCCTGGCGGCGACCGACACCACGCTCAATGGCTCCGCCACGTCCGCGGGTGGGCTCGCGTACGACCGGTCCATGCCCGGCATCCCCCAGACCACGGCGTTCACCTGGTCGTTCGCCGACGACAAGTTCCAGCGGCTCGGAAGCGAGAACGGCACCCCGTCGAGCCCCAACTCCGGCCTGCTCGCCGTGATCGGCTCGACCGGGTTCAGCTCGCAGATCCTGCGTGGCGGCCTCGACATCTGGCCTGCGGCCACGGCTGCCGATCGTGAGACCTACCTGACGTTCACCACCGGGACCGGGACGCGGCTGTACTCCGTGGACCTCGCGACCGGGGCCGCGACGCCGATCGGCGCGCTGCCGCCCGAAGCGCACGGTCTGGCCCTGCTGCCCGGCAGCACGGTGGAGGCCTCGACCGCGACGCAGTCCGTGGCCGAGGGCGCCGGATCGGTGGACGTGACCGTGACGCGCACCGGCGTCTCGAACAGCACCTCGCGCGTGGAGTGGCAGACGACGGACCGCACCGCGACCGCCGGCGGCGACTACGTCGCCAGCTCCGGGGCCGTGGTGTTCGCCCCGGGCGACACGTCCAAGGTCGTGGCCGTGCCGATCTCGCAGGACGCCTCCACGGAACCCGGCGAGACCTTCGCGCTGCGGCTGTACGACCCGAGCGGTCGGTCCGGGCTCGGCGCGATCACCGAGCAGCTCGTGACGATCACCGACGACGACCCGGCACCCCTGCCGACCCCGCCGGTCGTCCCCACGCCGCCGGTCGTGCCGACGCCCCCCACGCCGCCGACGCCGCCCGCCGACACGATCCGACCGCAGGGGCTGCTCGTGCTGCCGGCCGCGGTGCGCGCCCGCGTGATCGGGAGCGTCCGAGGCCTGCTCGGGTCGTTCCTGTGCAACGAGGCGTGCTCGGTCGGCGTGACGCTGCGCCTGGGCACCACCGTGATCGGTTCGGGCGCCACACCGATCGGCACGGACGCGCGGCTCGGTGCGGTCCGGGTCAAGCTCTCCAAGGCCGGCGCGACCAAGGTGAAGGCGGCCCTCGCCAGGCGCCGCATCACCCGCGTCGCGACCAGGTTGACGCTGACGTTCACCGACGCTGCGGGCAACCGAACCGTCAGCACGCGCTCGGTCCTCATCACCGACTGATCGACGCGACCGATCGCGCCGCACGATCCAGCCCGCGGCAGTTTCCTTCTCAGATCAAGTGGCGGCGCAGGGCGCCGACGTGCGTGATGGGGCTTGGAGCTGGCTGTGCGACGTGTTCGGGACATCGGAGTGGTGCTGTGCGTGCTGGCGTTCGTGCTCGTCGGCGCCGAGGCGGCGTCGGCGGCAGCGACGCCGCACGGCCTGCGTGCCACGTACTTCAACGACACGGCGTTCCGGAAGCCGGCACTCACGCGCACGGACGCGCGCGTGGCGTTCAACTGGAAGTACGGCTCGCCCGCGCGCTCGGTCGGTGCGAACACCTTCTCCGCCCGGTGGACCGGCGACCTCCAGGCGCCGAAGGCCGGCACCTACGCGATCTCGCTGCGCGCGAGCGACGGCGTGCGCCTGTGGATCGACGGCAGGCGCCGCATCAACCGCTGGTCGCGCGCCGCCAGCCCCGCCACATCGTCCACGACGCTCCGGCTCGGCAAGGGGGCGCACACGATCCGCATCGACTACTTCGAGAGCACTGGCGCGGCCACCGCGACCCTCGCCTGGAAGGGCCCCGGCATCCGCCCGCAGACGATCGCGTCGAAGTGGCTCACCCCGCCGGTGACGAAGGCGCCGCGCGTGCTCGGCCCCGGCAAGCCGTGGTCGGACCCCGCGACGTGGGGTGGGCACGTGCCCGCCGAGGGCTCCTCCGTCACCATCCCCACGGGCATGGCCGTGCTGCTGGACCAGGACGTCGCGCTCCAGGACCTGACGATCGAGGGCTCGCTCGAGTTCGCGCGCCGCGACCTCACCATCGAGTCGGACTGGGTCGTCGTGCACGGCACACTGCAGGTCGGCACGGAGGCGGCGCCGTTCCAGCAGCACGCCACCATCCGCCTGCGCGACCGAACGCCCGGCGAGAACATCATGAGCATGGGCGACAAGACGATCGGCGTCATGGGCGGCACGCTCGAGCTGCACGGCGCCAAGCGGCTCGGCTGGACCCGACTGGCCGCGACCGCCGCCAAGGGCGCCGACCGCATCACGCTCGCGAAGGCCCCTGACTGGCGGCCCGGCGACCGCATCGTCCTCGCCTCCACCGACTTCGAGGCCTCCCAGGCGGAGGAGGTGACGGTCACCGCCGTCGCCGGCCCCGTCGTGACGATCGACCAGCCGCTGAAGTTCACGCACTACGGCGTGCTGCAGACGCTCGCTGGGCAGTCGGTCGACGAGCGGGGCGAGGTCGCGCTGCTGTCACACACCATCACGTTCGAGGGTGAGGCAACGTCCAGTGCCGGGGGCACCGGCGCCACGATCATGGTGATGGACAAGGGCGCGGCGCACGTCGAGGGCGTCGAGCTGCGACGCGTCGGCCAGGAGGGCATCCTGCGCCGCTACCCGATCCACTTCCACGCGCTGGGGGACGCGCCCGGGATGTACTTCAGGGATTCGAGCGTCGACCACAGCTTCAACCGTTGCGCCACGGTGCACGCCACCAACGACGTGGTCGTGTCGGGCAACGTCTGCTACGACCACATCGGCCATGGCTTCTTCCTCGAGGACGGTGCCGAGCACGACAACGTCATCACCGGCAACCTCGGCATGGGCGGCCACAAGCCCGCCAAGGGCAAGGCCATCCTGCCGACGGACGACGACCCGGCCACGTTCTGGATCTCCAACCCCGACAACGTCTTCCGCGACAACGTCGCGGCCGGCTCGGAGGGCCCGGGCTTCTGGATCGCGCTCCCGGAGCACCCGACGGGGTACTTCGCGCTCATCCATCCCGCCGAGGCGAAGGCGATGTGGCCCCGACGCACGGCACTCACCGAGTTCTCGGGCAACACCGCCCACTCCAACGACGGCGACGGGCTGCACTTCGACAACGGACCGGGGGCGGACGGGCACTCCGAGACGACGCACCACTCCGCGCACGTCGACCCGGCGGATGACGAGTCGAAGGAGCTCGACACCCAGCTGACCGGATTCACCGCGTACAAGAACCGGGGGGAGGGCGCGTGGCTGCGCGGCTCCAACCACCACATGGTGCACGCGGTGCTGGCCGACAACGCGATCGGAGCCACGTTCGCCTCCGACGAGAGCTACCTCGAGGATTCGCTCGTGGTCGGCGAGACCGCCAACCTCGGCACGCCCGAGCGGTGGGAGGTGCAGCAGGGCACCGTGGGTCGCGATGGCCGCAGCCTGCCCCGGCCGTGGGACGCGGACTTCCCCGTGCGCGGCTTCGAGTTCTACGACGGGCACGTCGGCGTGCGGCGCACGACGTTCGTCAACTTCCAGCCGTGGGAGAACGCGAAGGGCGAGCGTCGTGAGCAGAGCGGCATCGGCTACAAGCTCGACAACGACTTCTCCATCGACCCGAAGAACGAGGCGACGGCGGTCAGGTTCGTGAACGCGCGACCGGTCTACCTGCCGACGCCGAAGGTGGGTGACGACGGCGCGATCTCCTCGGTCTTCCGTGACACGGACGGGTCGGTGACGGGCACCGCCGGGCGTTCGGTGATGGTGCTCAACCCCTTCCTGTACGGCGCCGGGTGCGCGGCGCGGACGGACTGGAACGCGCAGGTGTGCACGGGTGACTACGCGTCGCTCAAGGTCGGCGCGCCCGGGCACCCCGAAGCGCTGCGGCCGGTGACGATCACCCGCCCCGACGGGCAGGCGCAGACGCCGATGGCCAGCACGGGCGACGACGCCGACGATGCCAACACCACGGTCCAGGCGAACACCGTGTACTCGGTGGCGTTCACCGGCGGCACCCCGGCCAAGGCGCAGTTCGTGCTCTTCAACGGCCGCGACCGCTGGGTGCGCATCGACGTGCCGCGCGCCGAGGGCTTCAAGGTCACGCGGTATGGATGCAATGTCGGGCAGGCCAAGAGCTGGTGCTTCGGTGCGGCCGGCAGCCTCGCCGCGCTCAACGCCGCCGCGAAGACCGGCTACTGGTACGACAACGCGGGCGACGCGGACCCCGCCACCGGCACGCTGCACCTGAAGGTCGACGCGACGGACGCCGACTGGAGCGAGATCGTGGTCGAGCCGGCGTAGTGCCCGATAGGTTGCGGACATGCCCGCGACCCTGCCCACCGGCCGCCAGTTCACCATCAGCCGCGGTGACGCCCGCGCGACCGTGGTGGAGCTCGGAGGCGGGATCCGGTCGTACGTCGCGGACGGGCGGGAACTACTCGACGGCTTCGGCGAGGACGAAACCGTGTCGAGCTCGCGCGGGCAGGTGCTCGCGCCATGGCCCAACCGCATCGACGGGGGCGCGTACGAGTGGGACGGCGCAGACCACCAGCTCCCGCTGAGCGAGCCGGCGAAGGGCAACGCGGCCCACGGGCTGCTGCGCTTCACGCGCTGGGAGTGCGCGGCGCACACCGACGACGAGGTCACGCTCTCGCAGCTGCTGCTGCCGCAGCCGGGCTATCCGTTCTCGCTCGCCGTCGAGGTGCGCTACCGGCTGACATCCCGTGGCCTGGACGTGACGACGACGGCGCGCAACGTGGGCAGCCGTGCGCTCCCGTACGCATCCGGGCAGCACCCGTACCTGGCCGCACCGAATGGGGGCCTGCTCGACGCCTGCACCGTGCAGCTGCGCGCCGACACCTTCCTCCCGGCGGACGAGCGCGGCATCCCGACGCAGGCCGAGTCGGTGGACGGGAGCCAGTTCGACCTGCGCGAGCCCCGGGCGATCGGCGACCTGCAGCTCGACACGGCCTACACCGACCTCGAACGCGATGCCGAGGGCCGCGCCGCCGCGACCCTGCTGGGCCCCGACGCCAGCGGCACCCAGTTGTGGGTCGACGAGAGCTACTCCTGGCTGCAGTTGTTCACCGGCGACACCCTCGCGCCCGAGCGCCGCCGCCGCGGACTCGCCGCAGAGCCGATGACCGCTCCCGCCAACGCGTTCCGCAGCGGCACGGACGTCACCCGCCTCGAGCCGGGGCAGGCGCACACGGCGTGCTGGGGCCTGCTTCCCATACGTCAAGTTCGTTGACGGTTTGTCCCTCAAATCAGCTGCGGATATCGGAACCGCAGCCTGCGCGAGGTCGATGCAGATACAGGTAGGATCGCGCACCTCGGGCGGTCTCGATTTTCGAGCCGTCCTACGATCACCACTTCCATTCCTGCGGCCTGTGCCGGCGTCGGGGTCCTAGGAGTTCGCTCGATGTCCCGTCGCGTCACCTGCGCCGCTACGCTGTTCGCCAACCTGCTGCTCATGACGGTGCTGCTCGTCGCGCCGGGCGTGTCGACAGCGGCCGTATGGGTGGGACCCACCGACGTGTCCACGGCCGGTCGGGATGCAGGCGTGCCGCAGATTGCGGTTGGTGGTGATGGCGTCGCG
>JAOPYS010000204.1 GCA_025964465.1 Thermoleophilia bacterium | reverse complement strand
CGGTCCGGAGCGCGGACAAAACCCGACGGCGCAGCAACCTGCACGGCCCGCGCAGCTTCGGATTCAAGTCGCGTGCCGTGCGACCGATGAGGGTCCCATGGTCCTCGCCGCCCACCCCGCGAGACTGTTGCTCGCCTGCGCAGTCGTCCTCGTCGCCGCACTCGGTCTGGGCGCTCCGCGCGCCCACGCGGCGTACACCCTCACGACGGACCCGAACTACACGGTGACCACGGAGGCGTGCCACCAGCTCGGGCAGAGTGACGACAACGGCGTCTTCTACACGATGTGCGGCGCGAAGATCTACCGGTACGACAAGAACGGCGTGCGCCTCGCGGACATCGCGCTGCCCGGCGGGCTCGCCAACCCCTACGACGTCGCGCCCTCCCCGGACGGTGCGTTCCTGTACGTCAGCCAGGGCGCGTCCGCGCCGCGCCGCCTCAACCGCCAGGCGAACGGCACCTATACGCTGGACGCAACGTGGCGCCTCGGCAAGTTCTCGGTCTGGAACGTCCTGTACGCCCCGATCGGCCACGCCATCGCGACGGACGGGCGCGGCGACATCTACCTCTCGCAGGGCTCGTACTGGTCCTCGGAGGCCACGCAGAACTCCATCGCCAAGTTCCGCCCCGACGGCGTGGCGATCACCGCGTTCGGCGACTACGGCAAGGCGGACGGCTTCTGGATCACGAACCAGGACATCGCCGTGACCCGCGACGGTCGCCGGGTCTACGTGGGCGAGAACTGCGGCAAGTCGTGCATCTACACCGACGCCGACTACCAGGGCTCGCGCGTCACGCGCTACGACTTCACCCCGGGCGGGACGTACCGCTACTCGCGGATCATCAGCGCGCAGGGACCGATGGACGGCAACAAGTTCCCGCGCTGCGAGAGCGCCGGCGCGACGCACAGCGCGTACTCCCTCGCCCTCGACTACTGGGAGAACCTCTACGTCTCGAGCACCACGTGCGGTCGCATCCAGAAGTTCGCGACGTTCGCCGACCCCGCCAAGGACAAGTTCGTGGCGTCGATCGCGGTGTACGTGGACCCGAACACGGCGATCGGGATGGACGGCAAGCGCAACCACTACCTGACCAGCGACTGGGCCGGACGCATCTACACGAGCGAGTGGCAGCGCAAGTTCACGCCGAAGGTCATCAAGGTCCCCGCGACGCCGCTGCCCGCGCTGGCGCCCCTGCCCGAGCCCGACATCGTCGCGCCGGTGCTCAAGTCGATCACCATGCCCGCGTCGACCACGACGCGCTCGGTGCCGGTGTCGATCGTCGCGACCGACGACCGCGAGGTCGCGGAGATGCAGTTCGCGCACGAGGACGGCGCATGGGGCCAGTGGCAGCCGTTCGCGACGCCGGTCAGCTACGACCTGAGCGCCGGATACGGGGTCAAGGGCGTGTACGTGCGGGTGCGCGACATGGGCGGCAACGAGTCGCAGGCCGTGTACCGCACGATCGGCTATGCGGCGGTCCCGGTGGACGACGGCGGCGGCGGCCCGCTGCCGCCGGTCGGCACGGTCGACGTCGCAGCTCCGGTGCTGAGCGCGTTCACGGTGCCGGCGCTGACGGCGACGCAGGCGGTGCAGGCCACCGTCACGGCGACCGACGACGTCGGCGTGCGCAGCATCCGGTTCGCCAACGAGGACGGGGTCTGGAGCGCCTGGAAGGCCTTCGCGGCCACGAGCACCTGGACGTTGAGCGCAGGCGAGGGACAGAAGGTCGTCTACGCCCAGGTGCGCGACGCGGCGGGCAACGAATCGACCGCGCTCACGGCGCGCACCCGCTTCGCGCTCGACGCGCCGGCGCAGCCGCCGGCGGGTGGCGCACCCGACACGGTCGCGCCGGTGCTGGTGTCGCTGAAGCTGCCGGCCGAGACGACGACGCAGGCGGTCTCCGCCGCGCTCGTCGCCACGGACGCCGTCGGCGTGGCGCAGGTGCGCTTCGCGAACGAGGACGGCAACTGGACGGCATGGCAGGCCTACGGTGCGACGCGCACGTGGTCGCTCACCGCGGGGTACGGCGGCAAGCTCGTCTACGCCCAGGTGCGCGACGCCGCCGGCAACGAATCGCTCACCTCGTCGGCGACGACCTCCTACGTGAAGACGGTGGCCGGGCCGGTGGACGCGGCCGACCCGGTGCTGACGTCCGTCTCGCTGCCCGCCATCGTGAAGACCGCCGCGGTGACGCTGACGCTGGTCGCCAGCGACGACGTGGGCGTGGCGGAGGTGCGGACCGCGAACGAGGACGGGACGTGGGGACCGTGGCGGGCCTACGCCGCACAGGTTCCGCACACCCTCTCCGCGGGCAACACCGTCAAGCTCGTGTACGCACAGGTCCGCGACGCCGCGGGCCGTGAATCCAACGTGTCGTTCGTCCGGACGCAGGTGACCCCGTGATGCGATCCCATCGACGACATGCCTTCGCCCTCGTGCTCGTGCTCGGCATCGGCGCCTTCCTGGCGCAGGTGGCCGGGGTCGGCACCACGTCGAGCTCGCCCACCCCGGCGGCCAAGCCGGCCGGAACCAGGCTCGCGACGCTCCCGGGCGCGGCCGTCCCCGACATCGGGTCGACGAAGCTCGCGGCGTCCAGCCTCCAGGCCCACGCCGGCGACGTGCTGCGCATGCGCGCGGTGGCGAAGGTGGCTGCCGGCGCCGTCGGGCGCAGCGGTGCGGCGCAGGTCGTGTGCGGCATCCGCTACTCGCGCGCCGGCGATGCGTCGTGGTCGCTCGGCGACCCCTACGAGACCGTGGTGCTCAAGCGCGGCGGGCACGACACCGTCACCATCGAGCGCTCCTTCGACGCACCCGCTTCCGACACGTACCGGATGTCGACCGCGTGCCACGTGGCCTCGCCCACGAACGGCGCGACGGTCACCGCCACCGGCACGATGCAGGTCGAGGCCGGCCTCCCCGCCGGTGCCGCCACCCCCATCGGCTGACACCCCCACCGGCTGACACCCCCACCCCCTTCCGCACTATGAGCGGTGAAACGACTCTGGGGACGCGAGTTCCGGGATCAGTGGGCCAGCACGCGCCGGGTGACGCTGGGACCGGTGGGCGTGCACATCGTCACGCGACCCGGCCGGGGACCGGTCGCGTCAGCGCAGTGCGGCGTCGAGGCCGGTCTGCGCGAGGGCGGCGCCCACTGCAGCCTGCGTGACCGCGTCCGTGCCCGCGGCGCGCTGGAGCGCCCTGGCGAGCTCGCGCCAGGAACCGCCATCCCGCCACGCGGCGGCGTCGCGGATGACTGCCCACAGCAGGGCCTCGGCCCGGTCACGACCGAGGCGTGCACGGATGGCCACCATCGTCGATGAGACGACGCCACCGGCGGCGTGCTCCTCGGCGTGCGGCGCGATGGCGTCCGCGTAGCGGTGGAGCACGTTGCCGAGGGTGGGACCGCTCACCCGCGAGTGGTCACCCACCTCGCGCACCGCGCCCATCGGACGCCCCTGTGCATCGACGCGGTAGTAGCCCTCGCCGAGCGTGTCGTCGCCGTCGGCCAGGATCGCCACGCTGTCGGCGATCCCCTCGAGGATCGCGCCCACCGGGTGCGCGCCGTCGCCCATCCGCGCGAACTGCACGACGTGCGTCAGCTCGTGCAGCGCGGTGTCGACGGTCAGGAGCACGTCTGCGCGGCTGCGGCCCGGGGCCCGCGACGCGAGCGCGTTCTTCGCACCGACGCTGATGCGCCCGGCGCTCGCCCACGGGCCGCGCGTGTCCGCGTCGTGGTCGCGCAGCACGAGGTGCACCGCCGTGCCCGCGTCGTCGATGCCGGCCAGGCCCGCGCGCGCCCGCAGCAGCGCCACGGCGCGCACCAGCGCGCGGATCGCAGCTCGCTCCGGTTCCGTCAGCCGAGCGTCGCGCAACGCCTCCTCGGCGCTGCCGAGGCTCGTGCGCGCCGACCCGGGGCCCGCGAGCTCCACGAGCACCGCCGTCGATGGGCCCGCGGATGCGGGAGCGAGACGGACGGAGCGGCTGGTGACGGGCGCGGCCATGGTCCGTCGACATCGGCGCGGGCGCCCGGCGCGCTTGAACGGGCTGGAGCACCCGGATCGAGCTGCACGACGGCTCGATCAGGCGCGGGCCCGCGCCGTCGCCACGCTTCGGGCGCCTGACCCGCGGGAAGGAGCCGACCGTGCCGGCCCCCGACGACCCCGACGACTTCTTCCAGTCCAGCGACCCGGCACCCGCGGAGGCCGAGGCCCCCGCCGAGCCGGTGCGCGTGCCACCCCGCCTGGGGTTGCTGGCGCAGCTGGCGCCGGGCGAGTTCGATGCGGTCGCCCGCGCTGCCAAGCTGGCGATGCTCGAACCGGGGACGGTCGTGTTCGAGCAGGGGGACGAGGCGGACCGCTTCTTCATCCTCGTGGACGGCGCGGTCCAGGTCGAACGCGACGGCGAGCTGCTCGCCACCCTCGGCCCCGGTGCCTTCTTCGGGGAGAGCGCCCTGCTCGTCGGCGGGCGGCGGTCCGCCACCATCACCACGCCCACCGGGGCGTCGCTGTGGTCCATCTCCTACGAGGCGTTCGACGCCGCGGTCTCCCACCACCTGCTGGCGGACGAGGACGCGCGCGCCGAGGCGGAGCGGCGGATCGCGCAGACCCCGAGCGGCGGCTTCGACGAGCGCTGAGCCAGCGCGCCCGACGTGGTCCTACGACCAACGTCCACTGGCGACCGGGACCATCCACGCGCCACAGTGCGGTACGAAGGGGACGTCGACGTGGCGCCCCACCGTCTGGAGCCTCACATGATCCGTCCTCGCACCTTCCTGCTCGTCGTGCTCGCCGCGGCCCTCGCCGTGCCCGCCGGAGCGGCAGCCAAGGGCGGCGGCAGCGGTGGCGGTGGCGGCACGACGCCGGCCCCGGCCCCCGCTGCACCGGCCACGCCGTGCCTCACGCTGACCTCGCTCGATTCGGGTGCCGTGGTCCGCAGCCCTGAGGCGTTGCGCGTCCGCGCGACGAGCTGCTCGTCCGCGAGCCAGACCTACGCGCTCGACGTGGTCGACGAGGCGACGCGCGTGCTGTACCCCACGTGGGACTGCGGCACCACGGCGACGTCGCTGCCGTCGCTCACGCTGGCGGCCGGCGCGTCGACGATCTTCACCATCACGACCCGCAACGGGACGTGCGCACCGGCGTCGGCCGAGCAGCACCTGCTCACCCTGACGGCGACCGACGCCAGCGGGGCCACCGCGGCGACCGAGTACGTGTCCTGGTCGCACCAGGTCCGCACGGAATCGCGCTGAGGATCCGGCGACGGCGGAGCGGCCACGGCGGCGGCCGGAAGCGGCCACCACGCGGGCACTTCCGCAACAGCGGGGGCAGCGACGGCGAGGAGAGGGCACGATGGCCCGATCCCCCCGCCAGCTGCCCCCGTCCGCATTGGACGGCTACCGCCGCCTCGCTCGCACACGGCACGCCGTCGCGGCAGCCGGCGTGGAAGCCGTCGCGGGCACCGACGTGGCTGCGCGTCCGTCGGCGGCGCGACCCAGCCGCACGCGACGTGTGGCCGGTGCGATCCGGCTCGCGGGATTCGTGGCCGTGCTCGCGCTCATCGTCGGCACCTCGGTCAGCCTCGCCGGCACCGACGACCACCCCGCGCAGCGTCCGGCCGCCGCGCGCCACGCGGCGTCCACGGCCACGGCCACAGCCGCGACGTCACACGCCACCGCAGCCGTCGCCCACGCAGCATCCCCCCTGGCCCGCGACACCTCGCCCGACGTGAAGCCCGACGCAGCGACGACGGCCCACGCCGACACCGACGCGTCCGCAGCCGGCAGCACCGCCACGGACGCCGCATCCGCACCGGAGCCCGCCGCCACCATCGCGCCGGCTGCCGCAGCCGCTGCCTCCCCGACCACCGGCTCGCTCCCCCTCACGGGCGAGACGCGCCTGCAGTGGCCACTGCTCGGCGGCGCCCTGCTGGCGCTCACCGGCATGCTGCTGCAGATCGCCGGCCAGCCGCTGCCGGCCCGGGCCCGCACCCGCCGCTGACGCACATCGCGCGCCGCACCCGATAGTCCGGTGGACGTAGGGACGCGAACGGGACGGTGCGGCATGTCGATTGGAACTGGATGGCAACGCGTGATCGCAGGCGCGGTCATCGTGCCTGCTGCAGCGCTGACGCTGCCCGTGGCAGCGACCTTCCTCGATCATCCGCCCGGCCGCGAGAACTGGATCCTGCCGGCGGCCGCCGTGGGTTCCCTCGGCATCGGCGCGGGCGTCGGCGCGCTCCTGCCGAAGATCGCCGGCTCGGGCGCGAGCCACCTGCGCGGCGCAGCGCTCGGCGCCGGCGTCGGCCTGGCCGCAGCTGCCCTCGGCACCGCCCTGCTGTTCTTCGACATCACCGACCGCTGACGTCGGTGCGCGCATGCGGCAGCCTCCGCTGCCGGCGCGTCAGTCCTCGGCGAGGGCGCGCACGCGCTTGGCCTCGCGGGTGACGTAGTCGCGGATCTTGCGCATGCCACCCTCGCGCTGGATCGCGGCGTCCAGGGAGTCGAGCTGGTCGGCGACGAGCGCTGCGTTCGGCTCGAGCCCGCGGTCGCGACGGCTGCTCTCGATGAACTGCGACGGCGAGTCGTGCCCGCGCTTGGCGTTGCACGAGCCGCACGAGGCGACCTCGTTCTCGAGGCGGGTGGGCCCACCCTTGATCTTCGGCACGATGTGGTCGCGCGTCGGGCGGGCCTGCGGCTTGGACAGGTCGAACCCGCACCACGCGCAGGCGCCGCCGCCCAGCTCGAGGAGTCGTTCGAGGCGATCGGCGGGCGACATCTGGCGCGTGTCTCGGGTCACGGGGTCGATCCTTCGGTGGCTGCCGCGGAGCATGCAACCTACCGCCCCGCACCGGATCCCCCTTGTCGCACGGCGGGGCTGGCCGCACGGTGGACGCAGGTCGACGCATGCCGCCACGCCGAACACCGGCCGCATGCCTCGCCACCGCCGTCGCCAGGGGAGTCGCACGTGGCCGCCATCGCCGCACCTTCAGCCGTTGACCTGTCCTCCGTCCTGCCTGCGCTGCAGGCGGCTGCCGCCGCCCTCACCACGGTCGTGCAGGCGCTCGGCGCGCAGTCCGGCACGGGCGCTGCAGCCGGTGCCGCGAGCATCGCGGGCGGGGGCGGCATCGCGCAGGTACCGGGCCAGTCGCCGTCCGGGGGCTGCGGCTGCGGTGGAGGAATGGGCGCAGTCACGGGCGCCACGCAGGTCGGCAAGGCCACGCCCGCGCAGTCCAGCGGTGGCGGCGCGAACGCCGCGCCCGATGCACCGTCGACGCCGGCCCCCGCGGCCGGGGCCCGCAAGCCCGCCGCGGCCCCGAAGCCCGCGCCCGTGGCCGCCGCCAAGCCCGCCGCCTCCTCCAAGGGTCAGGCGATGGTCGACTTCGCCAAGCAGCAGCTCGGCAAGCCCTACGTCTACGGTGCCACCGGCCCCGGTTCGTTCGACTGCTCGGGCCTCGTCGACTACGTGGCCAAGCACTTCGGCATCTCGGTCCCGCGCACCGCGTCGGAGCAGGCCACGGCGGGGAAGGCGGTCGACAAGGCCGACCTGCAGCCCGGCGACCTCGTCTACTTCCAGAACACGGGGGAGTCGACGATCGGCCACATCGGGATCTACGTGGGTGACAACAAGTACATCCACGCACCGCAGCCCGGCGAGAACGTCAAGATCGGCGACCTCGGCGACTCCTACGCCTCGAAGACCTACCGCGGAGCGCGCCGCGTCACCTGAGCTGGAGCGCGGTAGCCTCGCCGCATGACGCCCGAGGCCGCGCCGACCATCCACGTCCTGCAGCACGCCGAGCGCGTGCGCCCGCTCACCGTGGCGGAGTGGGGTGCGCAGCGCGGGGTCGACCTGCGCGTCGTGCGCGTCGACCTGGAGCCGCTCCCGTCGCCGGCCGACGTGACGCACCTCGTGGTGCTGGGCGGCGGCATGAACACCGACGAGGCGCACCTGCACCCGTGGCTCGACGCCGAGCGCAGCTTCCTCGCGGACGTGCTCCGTCGCGGCACGGCGCGCGTGCTCGGCATCTGCCTGGGCAGCCAGCTGCTGGCGGAGGTGCTCGGCGGCAGCACGGGCCGCGCGGCGGTGCCGGAGATCGGGTGGCAGCGGATCCGACTCACCGAGGCGGGTCGCCGCTCTCCCGTGTTCGGCGCGCTCCCGTCGCACTTCGACGCGATGGAGTGGCACGGCGACGCGTGGACGCTGCCCCCCGGCGCCGAGCTCACGGCGACCGCCGACGGCTGCGAGTGGCAGGCGTTCTCGCACGGCGAGCTCGTCCACGGTGTGCAGTTCCACCCCGAGTTCACGCTCGCACGGACGACCGAGCTCGCCGCATCGACGACCGACGACCTCTCGCGGGGCGGATGCGTCCAGCGGCCCGAGCAGTTCCTCGACGCGGCGACGGCGCCGGCGCGCTTCGACGCACTGCGCGAGGTCTGCATGGCGCTGCTGGACGCGGCCCTGCTCCCCGCCCCCGGCTAAGGGACCCGGCGGCGGGCACAGTGGTCGCATGACGACCTCGGCTCCAGCTCGGCCACCGGCGCGCCTGCGCGTGCGGCGCAGCGACCCCTCGCGGCCCGGGCTGACGCGCCTGCGCCGCGGCTCCGGGTTCCGGTACGTGGACGCCGCCGGCGCGAAGGTCACCGACCCCGACGACCTGGAGCGGATCGCGGCGCTGGTGATCCCACCGGCCTGGAAGGACGTGTGGATCTGCCCGCACGCGAACGGCCACCTGCAGGCGGTGGGGACGGACGAGGCGGGGCGACGTCAGTACCTGTACCACGCGCGCTGGAGCGAGCTTCGCAGCCGTGAGAAGTTCGAGCGCATGCGCGGGTTCGCGGACGCGCTCCCACAGATCCGCGAGCGCGTGTCAGGGCTGCTCGACACGGAGGACGGCGCGACGCTCGAGCCCACGCGCGAGCGCGTCCTCGCGCTCGCGGTGCGCCTGCTGGACCGCGGGTATTTCCGGATCGGCAACGAGCAGTACGTGGCCGAGCACGGCAGCTTCGGGCTGCTCACCCTGCGGCGCACGCACGTGGTGCTCGAGCCGCCGGACGCGATGGTCTTCGACTTCCCGGCCAAGCACGGCATCCGGATGATCCGGCGCATCTCCGACGCGAGCACCTTCGCGATGGTCGACGTGCTGCGGCGGCGGCGCTCGGGCCCGGAGGCGTTGTTCGCGGCGCGGGAGCCGGGCGCGAAGTCGTGGGCCCCGGTCGTCGCCGGTGACGTCAACGCCTTCCTCAAGGAGAGCGCGGGGATCGACTGCTCGGCCAAGGACTTCCGCACGTGGCACGGCACGGTGCTGTGCGCCGTGGCGCTCGCGTCGGTGGAAGCTGACGTCATCGCGCGCGGCAGGCAACCGCGCCGCAGCGAGTCGGCGATCAAGCGCGAGGTGGCGGCGGCGGTGCGCGAGACGTCGGACTTCCTGGGCAACACCCCGGCGGTGGCGCGCAGCTCCTACATCGACCCCCGGGTGATCGACCGATACCGCGACGGGCGCACGATCCAGCCCGGCATCGACCGGCTCCTGCGGCTCAACGACGTGGAGGCGCTCGACGTGCAGCTCGTGGCCGAGGCTGCCACCCTGCGGCTGCTGGAGGACCGCACGCCCCAGACCATCGCGCGCGCGGCGGAGCGGGTCATCGCCGAGGAACTCGCGCACGCGTGAGCGGCGGGCGCGCGTCACGGCGCCGTGACGAAGTCGGCACGGATTCGTGACGATGCGCGCGCCTTCCGTGCGCCCCTGGTCGGGATGGTTGGCACATGGACTGCCGACGACGCCACCTCCCACCCGAGATGCCCCTCAACCAGGCCGTGCACGCGGCCAGCCAGATCGGCGAGCACGACCCGCTGCTCGCCATCGGCCTCGCGCGCACCCTGACCAACGGGGCCTTCACGCCACTGCTCGACGTGGACGGCGTGGTCGCCCACATGGTGGCCGACGCCACCGACACGCTCGACGACGCGATGCGCCTGCTCGCGGACGAGGTCGACTGACACCCACCATCGGGGGCGCAGCGCTCCACGCACGCGGGGCGGCCGCGGGCATCCGTGCCCGTGACCGCCCCGAGGTGGAAGCGCGTGGTGCGTGTGGCGCTGCGTGTCAGCGCGTGGCGGTGACGAGGCCGTGCGCGGTGACGAGCTCGCTCGCGAAGCCGCTGCGCGGCGTGAACTGCAGGGCGGCGATGCCGCCGTGGCCGGCGCCGGTCTCGATCGCGGAGACGACCTCCTGGCCGACGTTGAGGCGCAGTGCGCTCCACTGCTCGTCGTGGCCGATGAGCGCGACGGCGAGGCGCACGTCACGGGCGGCGTCGAGGCCGAGCTTGGCCTGCAGGCCGGCGAGGGCGTCGGCGTGCGAGCCCTTGAACATGAAGTACGGAGCGGTGATCGGCATCACGAGCTCGTGCGTGGACCAGGCGATGCCGTTGAGGGCGTGGCCGATGCGCAGCGTGCCGGCCGAGCCGACACCGATCGGGCCGTGGGGCGGGAAGGCGGGATCGACGGGGTTGCGGGGCATGACTGCGGTGGCGAGCTGCATGGTGGGGACCTCGGGGGCGCGGTCGCAGCGGGGAGTGCTGCGACCTGTCCCGAGGACTGTAACCAGCATCGTACGAGAATGCAAGCGCCCTGCCGAATATATTTCAGGCTCAGGGCATGTAACCCGATATTCCTTCGCCCTTCGCGTCGTATCGCTCGTGTTCGTCCAGCACGCGCCAGTCGACGGAGGCCAGCGCCATCCGGCTGCGCGCCGAGGCGCCGGCGAGGACCGCGTCCCCCTCGAGCAGCTCCGGGTAGCCCGAGGCGCCGTGCTCGGACAGGTCCAGGCCGACGTGCTCGACGTGCTCCTCGACCCGGATGCCGATCGTGACCTTCATCAGCCACAGCGCCGCGAACGACATGGAGAAGCTGAACGCCCCCACCACGGCGAGCCCGAGCGCCTGCACTCCGAGCTGGTGCGCGTCGCCCGTGTAGAGGAGGCCTCCGCTGCCCGTGCCGAGCCGGTGGGCGAGCGAGGGCATCGCGAACAGCCCGAGCGAGAGCGTCCCCCACACCCCGGCCAGCCCGTGCACGGCGACGGCGCCGATCGGG
Source organism: Thermoleophilia bacterium (assembly GCA_025964465.1). GTDB lineage: Bacteria > Actinomycetota > Thermoleophilia > Gaiellales > SKUG01 > JAGQUL01. The sequence continues at coordinate 565 of JAOPYS010000204.1, read as the reverse complement.
TCGTCGATGCCGGCGCGCGCGACGAGCGGGATGGCGAGGTTCGCGACCAGGCCGGCGACGAAGCCGATCACGACCGCGGCCCACGGCGCGACGAACCCGCACGCGGCGGTGATCGCCACGAGCGCGGCGATCACCCCGTTGAGCAGCGTGCCCATGTCGGCCGTGCGGTGGAGGATGCGCGCCGCCACCATCCCGCCGACCAGGCCGGCGGCAGCACCCAGGTTGGTCGTGAGCGCGACGTACCCGGCGAAACCCAGGCCGCCGAACTCGACGCCGAGTGTCGAGCCGGCGTTGAAGCCCATCCACCCCGTCCACAGGATGAGCGCTCCGATCACCGCGAACGGCATGGAGTGGCCGGCGATCGGCAGGCCGACGAACCGGCGCCCCTCGCGCGTGAAGCGACCGAGGCGGGGGCCGAGCAGGATCGCCCCGGCCAGCGCGGCCAGCGCGCCCTGGTAGTGCACCACGGTGGAGCCGGCGAAGTCCTGCATGCCTCGCCGGAACAGCCAGCCGTCGGCGTGCCACACCCAGTGCGACACGATCGAGTACACGACGGTGAAGGCGA
>JAOPYS010000190.1 GCA_025964465.1 Thermoleophilia bacterium | reverse complement strand
GACCACCCCAGCCGTGGCCTCCGTGGCCGTGAAAACGAACAGCGACTTCCATGTCGTGCTTCCTCCGTACAGGTTCGTGGGGCCGGAGCGTATCCGTTCGATCCACGTGCGCGCGTCGCTGGGCCCGCTCGGCGCGGTCGGTCCCGCCAGGTTACGGCAGGAACGTGACGAACTCCGCGACCGCGCGGCGAGCGGGCGTCGGGGGCAGGTCACCCACCGCGAACCCGAAGTGCAGCAGGCCCAGCACGCGCTCGCCCGCGGGAAGGTCGACCGCCGCCGCGCCCTCAGGCGTCTCGAACGTGTTGATGGTCCGCCAGTAGGAGGCGACGCCCTCGGCAGTCGCCGCGAGCAGCGGGGCGTAGATCGCGGCCGCCGTCGCGTGCTCATCCTCGCGCGCGTGGGGCGGGAGCGGGCTCGGGACGTACGACGCGACGACGAGCGTCGGCGCCCGCAGCAGCTTCTGTGCCCCACCGCCGGCTGCCGCCTTGAGCCGCTCGAGCGCCTCGGGGCCGACGACCCGGAACCGCCACGGCTCGGTCAGGCGGTGGTTGGGCGCCCAGCGCGCCGCCTCCAGGATCCGCTCGAGCTGCGCGCGCGGCACGGGGTCGGGCCGGAACTCCTTGGTCGTGCGGCGGGTGTGGATGGCGTCGAACAGGTCCATGCCGCAAGTCTAGGCGGGCGACGTCAGCCGCAGTCGTCCGCGAACGGGTGCGCGGGCCGCACCGGTTCGCGCCACGCCCGCTCGCCGAGCAGGCGGTACCCGCGCACGTCGGGGTGGTTGCCGTCGACCGTGCGCTCGCGCGGCATGCGGTCGTGCGCACGCGGGTCCTCGAGCGTCCGGAAGAACGGCAGCACGGGCACGCCCCCGCGCTTGGCGATGGCGTGCACCTCCCGGTTCAGGTCGCGGATCTCGGGCGCCGCGTCGGGCCACCCGTTGTTCCACGGCAATACGTCGACGATCGCCACGTCGAGCCCCGCCCCGCGGGCTCGTTCGGCCATGCAGGCGATGTCGTGCGCCGCGTCGTCCACGTCGCGGCCCTGCACGATGTCGTTGATCCCGCCCTGGATCACCACCGCGTCCGCCCCCTTCGTGCACGTCGCGAAGCGCTCCGCGATCTCGTCGGTGCGCTCACCCCACACGCCGCAGTTGCGCAGCTCCGCGTCGGGCGCGTGGACCCACCGCTGCCACTGGCTGTCCTCGTCGACCTTCGGGAAGGACGCCCGCGTGTCGGCGTCCGGATCCCACAACGGGCTGCCGGCCACGATCGAGTCGCCGAGCGTGGCGATCACGCGGGTCGGCGAGCCGTGCCGCTTCGCGCCGCCGCTGGTCGCCGCGACCTTAGCGGGACCACCGTCACCCCGCGTGGAGCCGCACCCGGCGCACGCCACTGCAAGGACGACGAGCAGGGGATGCAGGAGTCGACGCACCCCTCCACCTACGCAGCCGGGCGCCCCACGGATCGCCCGGCCGGCCGCCGCGTCAGTCCCGCGAGCCGCGCTTCATGGCGTGCAGCGCGACGAGGATCACGGACATGACGACCAAGGCGATGGTGAAGGAGCCGCCACCGTCTTCGACGAGCTTGTCCGCGTGGAGGCTCACCACCACGGCGATGAAGATCGCGTACGCGAGGATGAAGCTGGGACGCCAGTCTTTGTTCATCCCCTGCTGTTCCACGAACCGGCGCGCGCACCTGCACGTCTCACGACCGCACTGCCCGCACCGGCTAGGATCGTCCCACCTGGAGGGGTGACCGAGTGGTCGAAGGTGATGGTCTTGAAAATCATTGAGGGTGCAAGCTCTCCGTGGGTTCGAATCCCACCCCCTCCGCTTGACCGCGTGATGAACGAATGACGAACATCGAGTACACGGATCGCCTCGACGGCGTTTCGGCCGAGCACCTGGCCGGCGGGTTCTTCGAGGGATGGCCGGATCCACCGACGCCCGACCGGCACCTGGACCTGCTGCGCGGCAGCCACCGGGTCGTGCTCGCGCGCGAGGCCGGCACCGGCACCGTAGTCGGGTTCGTGAACGCGACGGGAGACGGCGTGCTCACCGCGTACATCCCGCTGCTGGAGGTGCTGCCGGCGTGGCGCGGCCGTGGCATCGCGACCGAGCTCGTTCGTCGCATGCTCGACGGACTGCGCGTGTACATGGTCGACCTCGCGTGCGACGACGACCTCGTGCAGTTCTACGAGCGGCTCGGCCTGCACCGCACCAACGCGATGATCCAGCGCCGCTACGAGCTGCAGTCGGGCGCTCGAACCTGACCGAGCTCAACGCTGCTCCTCGGGGCACCACCACGTCGTGCGGCCGCCGACCGTGCCGCGCTGCAGGCCGGCGCCGCAGCGCGGGCAGTGACCGTCCTTGCCGCGGTGCTCGATCAGCTCGCCCGTGTGCACCCCGCCGTGCTTGATCGCCGCGCGGGTGGCTCGTCGTAGCACGCGCCGCAGCTCGTCGAGCTCGTCCTCGCGCATGGAGTCCACGTTTCGCCCCGGGCGGATCCGCGCCTGCCACAGCGTCTCGTCCGCGAGGAGGTTGCCCACGCCCGCGAGCGCGGACTGGTCGAGCAGTCGCGCCTTGATGGCCACCGAGCCCCGCCCGATCCGCTCGCGGAACTGCTCGCGCGTGATGTCGAGCGCGTCCGGCCCGAGCTTCGACAGATCCGGGTCCAGGCGCACCCGTCCGAGTCGGCGCTTGTCGAAGAGCATGAGGCTGCCGCCGTCCGCGAAGTGCAGCGTGAACCGGGTCCAGCGCTCCGCGTCGGCGTCGTCGGCGTCGTCGCCACCCGCCGAGGGGCGCGGATCGCCGCCCGCGAAGTCGTCGACCACGATGCGCCCGCTCATGCCCAGGTGCAGCCCCAGCACCGGCGCGTCACCCGACAGCTCGCACCACATCGTCTTGCCCCGCCGACACGCCTTCCGCAGGAAGTGCCCGGTCAGCGCCTCGGCGATCTCACCCGGCGCGTGCGGCCGGCACACCCACGTGTCGGTGTCGTCGACCCCAACGATCTTGCGGTCGAGGGCGTGGTCGGCGATCACCGACCGCGCGCGCTCCACCTCCGGCAGCTCGGGCATGTGACCGCCTCGTCTCCTCGTTCGGGTCCCGTCCGGGCAGGGGTAGGGTCTGCCCGTGGACACGATCGAGACAACCCGCCTCGTGCTGCGTCGCTGGCGCGACTCGGACCTCGCGCCGTTCGCCGCCATGAACGCCGACCCCGAGGTGATGCGCTGGTTCCCCTCCACCCACTCGAGGGAGGAGAGCGACGCGTCGGTCACGCGCTTCGAGGCGCAGTTCGAGCGCGCCGGCTACGGGCTCTGGGCCCTCGAGCGTCGCGACACGGGGGAGTTCATCGGATTCACCGGCCTCTCCGACGTGCCGTACGAAACGCACTTCACCCCGGCCGTGGAGATCGGGTGGCGGCTCGCGCGCGAGCAGTGGGGACAGGGGTTCGCGACCGAGGCCGCGACCGCTGCACGTGACGCTGCGTTCGGTGAGCTGGGCATCCCCGCGCTCGTGTCCTTCACCGCGGTGCAGAACGAGCCGTCGCGCGCGGTGATGCGCCGCATCGGCATGTGGCACGACGCCGCCGGCGACTTCGACCACCCGCGGCTCGCCGCCGACTGCCACGTGCTGCGCCACGTCCTCTACCGACTGGAGCGTCCATGACCTCGGTCCCCCCGAACACCGACGCCGATGCCGGCGGCGGCTTCGTCCACGACCCGCGCCACCGCTACAGCCTCGAGCTTCGTCCGTCCGAGGCCCTCGACGCGCACCTGCGCATGATCGCCAGCCAGCTGGAGGAGGCGGGCCTGCTGGAGCGTGGCGCGAGCACCGCCGCCCGCTTCCATCCCCACCTGACGCTGCTGCGCGCGGCGACCGCACCCGTCCGCGCCGCGGCCGAGGTCGCGCAGTGCCTCGCCGACGACCGCGCCCTCGTCGACCTGGTCGTCGCCGCCACGTTCGGCGACGGGCGGATCGTCCACGTCGTGCCCGATGATCGCGTGCTGCTCGACCGCGCCCGCGCGCTCGCCATCGATGCCGTCGCCCCCGACGAGCTCGACCCGCTCGTGCTCGAACGCGACTGGACGCCGCACGTCACCCTCGCGTACGCCGTCCCCGAGCCAGCGCGCGCCGGCGCCCTGGCGCACGTCGCCGCCGCCCTGCCCGTCCACGGGCGCTGGGCGCACGTCGACGCGTGGGACCTGGACGTACGCCCCACCCGGCTCGTGGAGCGCGTGCCCGTCCCGCACGGCGGGTAGGAGCCGACGCATGACCGAGCCCTTCGAACGCGTCACGCTCGAGGGCGCCCACGTGCGCCTGGAGCCGCTCGGCCTCGAGCACGTCGACGGGCTGGTGCGCGCGTTCGTCCCCGGCACGCTCGACCTCATGAGCGCGACCGCCGACTGCGTGGAGCCCTCCGATCCGGCTGCCGCGACCACGTACGTCGAGGAGGCGCTGGAGGGATGGCGCGACGGGCGCTACCTGCCCTTCGCGGTCATCGACCGCGCCACGGGTGAGGTCATCGGGTGCACGAGGTACGGCGACATCGCGCGCGACGTGCCGCGCGTCGAGATCGGTTGGACCTGGTACACGCCGGCCGCCCGCGGCACCATGGTCAACCCCGAGTGCAAGCTGCTGCTGCTCGGGCACGCATTCGACACGCTCGGCTGCGAGGCCGTCATCCTCAGGACGAGCGCCTACAACCTGCACTCACAGGGTGCGATCGCCAAGCTCGGCGCCACCCGCGACGGCGTGCTGCGTCGCCACGTGTACCAGCGCGACGGGCGCCTGCGCGACACGGTCGTGTTCTCGATCCTGCGCGACGCGTGGCCCGCCGTGCGCTCCGGGCTGCTGCGCCGCCTGGCGCCCGACGCTCCGCCTCGCGCGACGCTGCCGGCAGACCTCGTCGTGCGCCGCGCGGTGCCCGCCGATGCCGAGGCCTACCTCGACTACCGCGAGCGCAACGAGGCCTTCCTCGCCGCGTGGGAACCGCTGCCACCACCGGGCGGGCGCGACTTGGCCTGGGCACAGGCGCGCGTCGCGCCCGACGATCGCCGCCAGCTCTACGTGGCCGAGCGGGCTGGGCGCATCGTCGGCCAGGCGATGCTCGGCAACATCGCGCGTGACGCGTTCGAGAACGCCACCCTCGGCTACTCCGTCGACGAGCACGAGCAGGGGCGCGGCATCGCCAGCGCGATGGTCCGTCACGCGCTCGGCGAGGCGTTCGGCCCGCTCGGCCTGCACCGCGTCGAGGCCGGCACGCTCCTCGACAACGCAGCATCCCGCCGCGTGCTGGAACGTGCCGGCTTCACCTACATCGGCGTGTCACCGCGCCACGTCAGCATCGCCGGGCGCTGGCAGGACCACGCGCTCTACGCCGTCACCGTCGAGGCCGTCGCCGATCAGCTGAACGTGAGCTCGGTGGAGACCATGTAGTCGGCGGGATCGAACTCCGCCTCGGCCGTCAGCCACTGCGCCAGGCGCGCGCGCCGCTCGACGCGGCGCGCCATGAGCACCGACACCTCGAACATGATCGCGAGCGGCACCATCCACATCGTGGTGGTGATCGGGTCGACGCCCGGCATCACCACGGCGAGCGCCATGAGCGAGATGTAGGCGATCTTGCGGTTGTTGGCCAGCAGCGAGTGGCTGAGGATGCGGAAGCGCACGAGCGCCAGCAGCACGACCGGCAGCTGGAAGACCAGCCCGACCGACAGCAGCACCATGCACGCGAACATGTAGTACTCCGAGGCGCGCACCTGGACGTTGTAGAGGTCCTTGTCGAAGTGCGTGAGGAAGTGCACCGCCGACGGCAGCGCGACGAAGTAGCCGAAGGCGACACCCGCGGCCATGAGCACCGTGCTCCAACCCACGTACGTCGCGACCGTGCGGCGGATGCCGAGGTCGAACGACGGCGCGATGTAGCGCCACAGGTGCCACATCAGCACGGGGAACGCCACCGCGAACGCGGTGATGAAGCTCACCTTGCACGCCGTCATGAACGGCTCGGTGATGCTGAGCGTCACCGGCGGCCCACCCTCGAGCGGGTCGTTGAGCCAGGCGATCAGGTGGTCGTGGAACCAGAACGCACCGACAAACGCCAGCAGGAGCGTGACGACCGTGGCCATCAACCGGCTGCGCAGCTCGTCGAGGTGCTCCACCACGTTCATGCGCTGGTCGCGCTCGGTGACCGAGCGCACGCGCATCCGCATGGGGAGGGTGACGACTGCCGCACCGCCCCGG
>JAOPYS010000165.1 GCA_025964465.1 Thermoleophilia bacterium | reverse complement strand
GTCACGACCACGGCGCTCCCGGCCCCGGCCGCGTCGCCCGGCGTTCCGCCCCACGCGCACGCACATGCGAGCGCGATCGCGAGGAGGGCCCGCGCGGGCGGGAAGGGGGCACGGAGACGCATACGCGGGATTTTTCGGCACGCGCCGGCGAGACCTTGATCTCGCCGCAGTAGGATGCAGGCATGCACTTCTCCAAGTGGCACGGCATCGGGAACGACTTCCTCCTCGTCCTGGAGGACGACCTGGGCGAGGCGCGGGGCGCCGGCTCGGCGTTCGTGGCCGACTGGCCGGAGGATCGTCGACCACGGCTCGAGGACGACGCGGTCGTCGCCGTGTGCGATCGCCACTTCGGCGTCGGGGCCGACGGCATCCTCGTGCTCGGTCCGTCCGAGACCGCCGACGCACGGATGCTCATCCACAACGCGGACGGGTCGATGGCGGAGATGTGCGGCAACGGCATCCGCGTCGCCGCCCGGTTCCTCGCCGAGCGGGGCATCGTCACGCCCGACGCCGACGGGCGCTTCGCGATCGAGACGAGCGGCGGCACGATGCGCCCGCAGCTGCTGCCCGACGGCCGCGTGCGCGTCGACATGGGCGAGCTCACGGGCGAGGGCATGGCCACGATCGAGGTGGCGGGCGAATCGCTCACCGGCGCGGTCGTGCACGTGGGCAACCCGCACTTCGCCGTGCACCGCGAGCCCGAGGGCCCCGACCTGCACCGCCTCGGTCCCGTCGCCGAGGTCGACCCGCGCTTCCCAAACCGGACCAACGTCGAGTTCTGGACGCAGGCCGACACCGCCCCCGACACGGTGCGCATGCGCGTGTGGGAGCGCGGCGTCGGCGAGACCCTCGCCTGCGGCACCGGCGCCTGCGCCGTGGCCTTCGCAGCTCGCGACGAGCTCGGCCTCGAGGGCACCGTCACCGTGCAGCTGCCGGGCGGGGACCTCGAGATCGAGCTGGACGGCGACCGCGCCTTCATGACGGGTGCCGCCCACGAGGCGTGGTCCGGCGAGCTCGACCTCGCCCAGCTGGTCGCCGGTGCGCCGCGCGTCCCGCTCGTCAGGTGACCTTGAGCGTGCCGGTCATCCCCGCCGACTTGTGCGGCGTGCAGTAGTAGGTGTAGGTGCCGGGCTCGAGGTCGACCGTGACCTCCGAGACGTCGCCGTTGGTGACGAGCTCACCCTCGGAGTCGTCGCCGTCCATCTCGATCGCCACGTTGTGCGGGATGCTGCTCGAGTTGGTGAACTGCAGCGTGACCTTGCCGGCGGGCGCCGTCAGCTGGTCCTTGTCGAACTTCAGCTCGTTGCCCTTCACGCCCAGCTTGAGGGTCGTGGCACCGGCCGTGCCCGCGGCGTCGGTGGCGTCGCCACCACCGGAGGGCGCCCCCTCGGAGTCCGCGGACGAGTTGGTCGTGGCCGTCTTCTTCGAGGAGGAGGACGAGGACGAGGAGGAGCCGCCGTCATCGGACCCGCCGCCGCCACCGCAGGCGGCGAGGACGATGGACGTGACGAGGACGAGCAGGGGAGGGGTGACGCGCTTCAGCATGTGGTAGCTCCGGGGAGGTTCAGTTCAGTTGACGGGCGCCACCTACCCGCACCGATCGGCGTAACGGCCGGTCGCAACATCTCTCTCGATTTTCGAGGAGGTTGGCACACCTGGACTCAGGGTGCGCGCCGGAAATGCCCCCCGATGGCGGTTCCGCGCCGGCGTCAGCCGAGCCGAACCTGACGCCCCTCGAGGTCCGGGTGGAGGAACGCCAGCAAGGCCTCGCCCTCGTGCACGAGCGCCTCCTGTGCAGCGGCCGGGACGGGGGAGAAGGGCACGAGCTGGAGCCGGGCGGCGGTGCGCGTGGTCTCCACCTTCCATGTCCCATGGACGAACCCGTCGACGAGGTACGTGGGGGGCGGCATCCCGTTGAGGTTCGCGATGTGCGGCTTGTGTGCCGGGTCGATCACCCGCGAGCGGTCCGCGTGCGAGAGCAGCAGGTTGTCCCACATCGGCAGGAACCGCACCCCGGCCGGAGCATCGCCGGGTGGGCGCGGAGCATCCGGCAGGTCGAGCAGCGTGCGCCCGTCGTGGGTGGTGACCTCGAGGAGCTCGCCCGCCTCGAGCATCGACCGCGTGACATCCCCGAGCCCCGGTGCGCCGCTCCACGCCCGCACGTCCTGCACGGTGCCAGGGCCCAGCGCCGACAGGAACCGCCGCACGAACAGCCGCGGGTCGGGGTGCGCGTCGAGGGCGCCGACCAGCTCGGTCGCCGGGGTGAAGGGGGCCACGTTCGCCCACCCGTAGCGCGCCTCGCCGTCCGGCTGCATCAGCAGCTGTAGGCGCATCCGCACGACGTTGCCCAGCGCCTGTGGTTCGGCGGCCGCGAAGCGTCCCGCGAGCTCGGCCTTGATCGCGCCGATCGTCCGGGGCGCGTCCTCGAGCAGGGGGCGGCCAGCCGCCAGCACCGCCTCGGGGTCGACCCCGCCCAGCCGCCGCCCCAGCGACCGCACGGTCCGGTCCAGCTGCGGCTGCACGAGCATGCGCAGCGCGCGGTAGTCGTCGGCGGTGTGCAGGTGCAACGTGCCGCGCAGGCTCGTGCCCCGCACCAGTGCTCCCGCCAGCGCAGCGTCGACCAGGTCGCTGGACCGGAACCCCGCCACCCGCGACCACAGTCCGATCGCCGGTGCCTGGGGGCTCTGCGCCTGCAGGCCGCCGGCCTGCGCCACGACGTGCACGAGGCCCGCGGTCGAACGTTCGAGCAGCCCCTGTCGCGCGAGGGTGGCTCGGTTGAGCTGGGCGAGGTCGAGCACGTCGGGCATCCCGCGATCCTGCCAGCCCGGCGGGGCGTGCGATAGCCTCGCCCCGTCCGCCCGAAGCCGCCACAGGAGTGCGCCCCAGATGAGCCCTCGCCACGCCGCCCGCCTCGACAAGCTCCAGCCGTACCTATTCGCGCAGCTCGAGCAGAAGATCGCCGACAAGCGCGACGCCGGCATCGACGTGATCAGCCTCGGCATCGGCGACCCCGACATGCCCACGCCCGATGCCGTCGTCGAGTCCCTGCGCGCGGCCGTGCAGCGCCCGGACACGCACCAGTACCCCTCAAACCGCGGCCGGCACGTGCTGCGCGACGCGATCGCGTCGTTCTACGACGGGCGCTTCGGCGTGCGCCTCGACCCCGACACGCAGGTGCTTCCGGTGCTCGGCGGCAAGGAAGGGATCTTCCACATCTGCCAGGTCCTGCTCGACCCGGGCGACGTCGCGCTCGGCACCGACCCAGGCTACCCCGTCTACACGAGCGGCCCGTTGCTGACCGACGCCGAGCCGTACCTGCTTCCGATCACCCCCGAGAACGACTTCAAGCCCGATCTCGGCTCCATCCCGGCCGACGTCCTGTCGCGTGCGCGCCTGCTCTTCCTCAACTACCCGAACAACCCGACCGGTGCGGTGATCGAGGAGGGTGACAGCTTCTTCGCCGACGTCGTCGAGTTCGCCAAGGCGAACGACATCGTGGTCGTGCACGACAACGCGTACTCGGAGATCGGCTTCGACGGTTACCGCGCCCCGAGCTTCCTCGCCACGCCGGGTGCCATGGACGTCGGCGTGGAGATGTTCTCGCTGTCCAAGGCGTGGAACATGACCGGCTGGCGCGTCGGCGCCTGCGTCGGCAACACCGAGGTCGTCTCCGCGTTCTGGAAGTACAAGACCAATGTCGACAGCGGGATGTTCGACGCCGTGCAGGCCGCTGCCGCGACTGCGCTCACCGACTGCCGCGACTTCCCGCTCGAGATGAGCGCGATCTACTCGCGGCGCCGCGACCTGGTGATCGAGATGCTGCGCGCGATCGGGCTCGAGCCCAACTCGCCGAAGGGATCGATCTACGTCTGGGCCCGGGTGCCCGAGGGGCACGACTCAGCCTCGTTCACGCAGCTGCTGCTCGACGAGGCGAACGTCGTCGTGTCGCCCGGATCCAGCTTCGGCTCGGCCGGCGAGGGCTTCGTCCGGATCTCGCTCTCCACCCCCGACGACCGGCTCCGTGAAGCCATCGAGCGCATCGAGCAGAGCATGCGCGTCGGCGCTGCCTGAGGACGTTCAAGTTCTCCAACCACGGGGCCGATGACGCACGGGCAGGCCGCGGCCCGATGCCGCGTGCGTGCACGCACCCGCATGACGCCTCGCCCACGCATCCTGCGCGCGCCGTACCACGCGTGCTCCATCGCTGCGATCCTCGTCGCAGTGGCGCAGCTCGCCGTCGCCGGCGTCGACGCCCGCATCCTCCTGCAGCTCGCAGGCGGTGCGGTCCTGCTCTTCGCCGGGCTCGGCATGCGCGTGCACGACGTCAAGCGCAACACGGGTGGCGCCTCGCAGAGCATGCACGCAGCCGTCGCGACGATGCTGCTGTACCTGGTGGGGCCGTGGGTCGCGGTGCTCGCCGCGGCGACCGCGTCGATCGCCTACGACGTGCACCGGCGGCGGTCGCCGAGCCGTCTGGTCGGCAACCTGCCGACGCGGATCGTGCCCGTCCTGGTGGCCGGCCTTGCGTGGACCCTCGCCGCGGGTGGCGCGATGGGATCGATCTCCCTGCCGGGTGACTACGTCGCGTTGATCGCGAGCGCCGTCGCCTTCGCCATCGCGAACGAGGCGTGCTTCGTCTGGGACGCGATGAGCGCGATCGACCTGGCCCGCGCGCGGTGGCGTGACGAGGTCGAGCGCCTCCCGACCAACCTGCGCACGACGCTGCTCGAGTGCCTCGTCGGCGCCGGCGTCGCGGTGATCTGCCTCGTCAACCCGTGGGCCGCGCCCGTCGTGCTGCCGCTCGCGGCCTCGATGTACCTCGCCCTCGAACGCGGCAACCGCATCCAGCAGGTGACCGACCGCGCGCTCGACACCTTCGCGAGCATCGTCGACGAGCGCGACCGCTACACCTTCGAGCACTCCGACCGGGTCTGCGACTACTCCATGCGGATCGGCCGTCGCCTCGGCCTCACGGAGCGCCAGCTCGAGGCGCTGTACTGGACCAGCCGCCTGCACGACCTGGGCAAGGTCGCGGTCGACAACTCGATCCTCAACAAGCCCGGGCGCCTCGACGCGGAGGAGTTCGAGGTGATGAAGGTGCACCCGGAGGTCAGCGCGCGCATCCTCGCCAGCTTCTCCTTCGACCGTTACGACGCAGACGTCGTGCGCTGCCACCACGAGCGCTGGGACGGACGCGGCTACCTCGGCAGGCACCGCGACGACGTCCCCTTCGAGGCCTTCATCATCGCCGTGGCCGACGCCTACGACGCCATGACGAGCCACCGCCCGTACCGCAGCGCGCTCGACCCGGGCCTCGCGCTCGAGGAGATCGCGCTCGGGCTCGGCACGCAGTTCCACCCGGAGGCGGGCCGCGCCTTCCTCGACGAGATGGGCTTCGACCTCGAGGCCGCCATCGAGGAGATGCAGGATCGCGACCAGGCGGGCGACGCGAGTGCCGCCAGCACCCGGTCCGTGCGCCCCCGCGTCGACCCCGGCGACGACATCCGCGAGATCGCATAGCCCCCCCTGCCTGCACGAGGCGCTAGGCTCGGGGGTCGATGAAGAAGTTCGAGCTAGAGACGACGGAACGCCCACCCGAGCGAGCGGTCATCGCAGCCATGCTCGCGCAGGGCGCGGACGAGGAAGCAGCGCTCGAGGAGATCCGCGAGCTGCTGCGCACCGCCGGCGTGACGACCGAGGGCGTGGTGGTGCAGCGGCGCGTCGATCCGCACCCCGTGACCTACCTCGGGTCGGGCAAGGTGGAGGAGCTCAAGCAGCTCGTCGAGCACGAGGACCCCGACATCGTGGTGGTCGACGACGCGCTCGAGCCGCGCCAGCAGCGGGCCCTCGAGGATCGGCTGCAACGTCGCGTGCTCGACCGCACCGCGGTCATCCTCGACATCTTCGCGCTGCACGCACGCACGTCCGAGGGCAAGACCCAGGTCGAGCTCGCCCAGCTGGAGTACAACCTGTCGCGCATGCGCGGCCTGTGGACCCACCTCGAGCGCCTCGGTGGCGGCGTCGGCACCCGCGGACCGGGCGAGTCGCAGCTCGAGACCGACCGGCGCCTCGCGCGCCGACGCATCTCGATCCTGCGCCAGCGCCTCAAGGAGCTGCAGGCCCGGCGCGCGACGCAGCGCTCGGCTCGGCAGGGATCGATCATCCCGAAGGTCGCCCTGGCCGGCTACACGAACGCGGGCAAGTCGACGCTGCTCAATGCGCTGACCGGGTCGACGGTGTCGTCGGCCAACCGGCTCTTCGAGACCCTCGACCCGACGACGCGTGCGTTCGAGCGTGCCGGCCGTCGCTACCTGGTCACCGACACCGTCGGGTTCATCGAGCGCCTTCCCCACCAGCTCGTCGACGCCTTCGCCTCGACGCTGGAGGAGACCGTGCTCGCCGACCTGGTCGTGCTCGTCGCCGACGGGTCGCAGGACGAGGAGCGCCTGCAGGCCCACCTTGCCGCCGTGCGCGACGTACTCGCGCAGGTCGGCGCCGGGGACCTGCCCACGGTGCTCGCACTCAACAAGGTCGACCGCCTCGACGCCGCCGGCCGCGAGCGCCTCGAGCGACGCCACCCCGACGCCGTGCAGGTCTCGGCCCGTGACGGCGAGAACCTCGACGGCCTCATGGACCGCATCGCGCTGGAGTTCACGAGCCGCTGGGAGCGCGTGGAGCTGCTCGTGCCGTACGCCGACGCGGGCGTGCTCAACGAGCTGTACGAGGCAGGTGCCCCGGTCGAGCGCAGCGACGAGGAGGACGGCATCCACGCGAGCGCGCACCTGCCCAAGCGGCTCGTGCCGCGCGTGGCGTCCTACCGCACCGACGGTGGCTCCCCGCCGTCCCCGGCCGAGGCCCACGCGTGACCGTCGAGGCGCCCCCCGCACTCCGGGTCGTCCGTCTCGACCCCGACGCGATCCTCCCGACGCGGGCCCACCCGGGCGACGCCGGGCTCGACCTGTACGCCGCCGAGCGCCGGACGTTCCGCGGCCTCGGCACCGATGCGGTGATCCGCACCGGGATCGCCGTCGAGATCCCCGCCGGGTGGGTCGGGCTGGTCTGCCCGCGTTCGGGGCTCGCAGCTCGCCACAACATCGGCGTGCTCAACGCGCCGGGCATCATCGACTCCGGGTACCGCGGCGAGGTCATGGTCAAGCTGTTCGCCTCCGCCGAGCAGACGCGCCACGACGTGGAGGTCGGCGACCGCATCGCGCAGCTGGTCGTCGTGCCCGCCTTCCACGGCGTGGTGGAGGAGGTCGACGAACTCGGCGACGGCGACCGCGGCGACGCGGGCTTCGGCTCCACCGGCGGGTTCGGCTGACGTGGGGCATCGCCAGCCACGGGTCCGCGTCAGCGGAATGATCTGGCACGAGGAGCGACTGCTGCTCGTGCGCCAGGGCCGCCCCGGCCACCCCCGCTGGATGCTGCCGGGGGGCGGGGTCGACCCCGGCGAGTCGATGACGGTCGCGTTGGCGCGCGAGCTGCGCGAGGAGCTGGGCTGCGCCCAGGTCGCCGTGGCCGAGCCGTGTGCCCTCGTCGAATCGATCGCGCCCGAGAGCCACTCGAGCGGCCGTCACCTGATCCACGTCGTGTTCCGCGTCGACGTTCCGTCGCCCGACGCGATCACCACGGGCGCGCAGCCCGACGTGGAGGACCAGGCGGTCCAGGAGATCCGCTGGGTGGCGCGCGAGGACGTCATGAAGCTGCCGCTGCACCCGCCGATCGCCGGCTACCTCAAGGGCTACCGCTCCGGCCACGACTTCCAGTACTTCGGCTCCCTCTGGGCGCCCTGACGGGGCCTGCCCGAGGTCCCGCTCAGGGGACGGCGCCGCGGCGCCGATGCTCGGGGCATGAGCGCGTCACCTGCCGTCGTCGCCGCCTGGTTCCCGGACCCGGCCGACCCCGCCCGCCTGCGCTGGTGGGACGGTGCCGCGTGGACCGAGCACGTGCACCCGCCACAGCCGGCGCTCACCGCGGTCGCGGCGGACGCGTCGCCCGTCGCGCGGTTCTCCGCGGTGCTGCGCGACGACGCCGCCTGGGTCGTGTGGCCTGACCGGTGCGTGGTCGCCGACCCCCACGACGTCCCACGCAGTGCGCGACCAGGGGCCCGTCGGTGGCCCTCGGGGCTCCTGGTCTTCTTCATCGTGTCGTTCGTCGGGCCCTTCGCGGGGGTCCTGACCCGCAGTGTTCCGCTGACCCTCCTGGTCGTGCTCGCGGTCGTCGCGGAGGCGACTCGACGCTCCCGACGATGGGACGGGCTGCTGGCCGATGACTACGTCGCCCAGTGGT
The DNA here is from genome assembly GCA_025964465.1 of Thermoleophilia bacterium. Lineage (GTDB taxonomy): Bacteria > Actinomycetota > Thermoleophilia > Gaiellales > SKUG01 > JAGQUL01. The sequence continues at coordinate 1,197 of JAOPYS010000165.1, read as the reverse complement.
GTGCCGAGCGCGGGCTCGAGCAGACGGGCCATCCGATGGAGCTGTACAGCGATCGCGGACCGGTGCCCGGTGCCGCCTTCGCGGAGGCCGTCGCACCGCTCGAGGCACTGCGTCCGGGCGTGCGCGCCACGACCTGCGTCGGTGCGGTCGGCGCGCCGTGGCGAGCCGCGTCCGGGGCCACGATCGTCGAGTTCCTGCTCGAGCGGCCCCAGAAGGGTCGGTCGGGGGGTCCGGACCAGGAGTTCACGGCGGTGTGCGTGCCGCTGCCCGAAGAAGTGGCTCGACGGCTGCCCGGGGTGGCCATCGACCTGGGCGGCCGGGTCCGCCGCGAGGTCGCGGAGGTCGCGCTCGGGCACGGTTCCTGGGAGGTCGTCTCGCTGGAACAGGCCGAGCGTGTCTCCGGCGTCGAGGTCAGCGTCCCGCCGGAGACGGACCGCCTCGCCGTGGTCGAGCTGATCGACCCCGCCTTCCTGGAGCGCCTGTCCGTGCACGCCGCGCGACTCACGGGCAACGAGGCGCAGGTCGGCGTGCTCGTCAAGGATGGCGTGCTGGTGACGTGGTCGCTCGGATCACTGCTCACCGACACGGCAGCGCGTCGGCTGGCGAGGGCACGTGGGCAGCAGCACGCCATCGCGTCCGAACCGGAGGTCCGTCTCGAGGAGCTGGTCGAGCTGGCTCGCGACGCGCACCGTCGCACCTACGCCGAGTGGCGGTAGTCAGCGCCCCGGAGGCGTGGACCCGGCCAGTCGGGCGGGCTCCGCACGCCACGTGAACCGCGGCGGCTCGTGTGCAGAGACCGCACCCGGGTCGGGCGCAGGGCCACGCGTTGCGTGGTGTGCCGCGGCAGTCGATACACCCGGCAGCTGTGGCGGCGCGACGAGCCACGCGGCGACCTGCGACTGCAGCTGCGGCAGCGCCGTCGGTACCGCGGACGCGGCGGTCCGCACCGGCGCGACGCCCACGGGCGCGGGCACCGGGCGTGGCGCGACGCTCCCCACGAGGATCCGGCCGGTCGTCGCGGCCGGCACGGCCGGCACGGTCACCCACGGCACGCGCGGCCCCACCGTCCGGTCACGCGCCGCGTCGGGCGTGCGCTGGGCGCCGCGCATCCACGGCGGGCGCACCGACAGCAGGTCCGCGGTCTGCGGGTGGGCGCCGAGCAGGGCCAGCGACGCAGCCGCGCCCCACACCGGCATG
>JAOPYS010000164.1 GCA_025964465.1 Thermoleophilia bacterium | reverse complement strand
CGGCGCAGGGCGGGCTCGAAGTCGTCGGCGCCCGTCCACGCCGCGGGCGCACCGAGCAACCGCACCAGCGGCGCGTCGACGGCTGGTGGCTGCAGGTCGAGCGGCGGCGGGGCCGGCAGCGGGTCGCCGTGCCAGAAGCGGTTGACGTCGAGGTGGCCGGGCGCCGGCCTCGCAGCCTCGGAGCCGTCGCCGTCGTGCACCTCATCGGTCGCGGGCTCGGTTCCCTCGGGCGTGATCCCCGCGAGCATCGCGAGCAGCACGCCGCGTTCCACGCCGCGCATTCGGAAGAGCAGGAACGGGTCGCGGTCGAGCGCCTCGCCGACGAGGTAGCAGGCCGCGGCCACGTGCCGGCACGGGCTCGCCCAGTCGGCGCACGTGCACGAGGTGCGCAGGTCGTCCTCGAGCACGGGGAACAGCGTCAGGTCGAGCCTGCGGAAGACCGCCTCGATGTCCTCCGGCACCTCGCCCGCGAGCAGCTGCGCCCGGAAGCGCGCCTGCCCCGCCAGCGCCGTCGCCACGTCGAGCCAGCGGGCCTGCTCGATCACCGCGACGTCGACCGTCGCCTCGTACGGCTCCAGTCGCGTGCCCTGCACGCTGGCCGTGACGCCGCCCAGGCGCACCTCGAGCGTCCGCACCTGTCCGCCGCGCGCGTACGCGCGCCCGCGCTCGAGCCGGTCGCCGATCCCGACGGCCTCGAGGGCCGCCAGCCAGCGCCGCGACCACCAGCTGGCGCCGAGCTTGCCCTGCGCGCGGATGCCGCCGCTGACGCGGCGCGGCGTCGTCGGCGGCGGGAACGATCCGCCCGCGTCGCCCTGGTACCCGAAGTCGTGGGGGTCGTCAGAGGGTGGCACGCTCCCACCTCCATCCCTCGAGGCTGTCGAGCTCCCCCGGCTGCAGCATGCTGTCGCGGCGCAGCGCGAGCAGGTCGAGCAGCTCGTCGTCACCCAGCTCGGTGATCCACGCCTCGCCGCCGCCCACGACCGTGTCGGCGACGGCGCGCTTCTGCCGCAGCATCCGGTCGATGCGCTCCTCCACCGTGCCCGCGCACACGAGCGCGTGCACCTGCACGTCGCGCGTCTGCCCGATGCGGAACGCGCGGTCAGTGGCCTGCTGCTCGGTCGCGGGGTTCCACCAGCGGTCGAAGTGCACGACATGCGTGGCGGCCGTGAGGTTGAGCCCGCTGCCGCCGGCCTTGAGCGAGAGCACGAGGATCGGCGGCGCGTCGGCGTCGGCGGACTGGAACCGCTGCACCACGTCGTCGCGCTGCGTGCGCGTCATGCCGCCCGTCAGCAGCCCGACCTCGCGCCCGAAGCTCTCGACCAGCCCGCGCTGCAGCAGCTCCGCCATCTGCACGAACTGCGTGAACACCAGCGTGCGCTCGCCGCGTTCGAGCACGCCCTCCAGCAGCGTCTCGAGGCGCTGCAGCTTGCCCGACCGGCCCCCGCCCACGCGCGAGTTGTCACCCAGCAGCTGGGCGGGGTGGTTGCACGCCTGCTTGAGCCGGGAGATGGTGGCGAGGATCAGCCCGCGCCGCTCGATGCCGGAGCGGCCCGCCTGCGCGGGTGACATCCGCAGCACCTCGGCGGCGTCGCGCACGATCGCCTCGTACAGCGCGACCTGCTCCACCGACAGCTGGCAGAACTCCGTGGACTCGAGCTTCTCCGGCAGGTCGGAGATGACGGTCGGATCGGTCTTGAGGCGGCGCATGACGAAGGGCCCGGTCACCGTGCGCAGCCGCTCCGCCGCTTCGGGGAAGGTGCCCGTCTGGATGGGGATGAGGTACTTGCGGCGGAAGTCCACCTGCGTGCCGAGCAGCCCCGGGTTGAGGAACTCCATGATCGCCCAGAGGTCGCCGGCGTGGTTCTCGATCGGCGTGCCGGTGAGCGCCATCCGTGCGGGCGCGCGCAGGGACCGTGCGGCCTTCGCGTGTCGCGTGCCGGGGTTCTTGACGTTCTGCGCCTCGTCGAGCACGACGGCGTGCCAGTCAACCTCGCGTAGCGCCTCGGCGTCGCGCGCGAGCAGGGCGTAGCTGGTGAGCACGATCGCCGCGGGGGCGACTGTCGCGGCCAGCTCGGCGCCGCTGGCGCGCCCCGCGCCGTGGTGCACGACCACGGGCAGGTCGGGGGTGAATCGCTCGCACTCGCGCAGCCAGTTGGTCAGCACCGTCGTGGGGCAGACGATCAGGGAGGGACGTCGCTCGCCGGCGGGCGCGACCTCCCACGCGTGCTGGATCGCGGCGAGCGCCTGCACGCTCTTGCCCAGGCCCATGTCGTCGGCGAGGCACGCACCGAGCCCGACCTGCGCCATGTACGTCAGCCACGCGTAGCCGCGCTGCTGGTAGGGGCGAAGCTCGGCGCGGAGGCCTGCGGGTGGGGCGAGGTCGTCGAGCGGCGTGCGGTGGCGTTCCAGGCCCGTGAGCAGGTCGGCGATGTCGGTGTGCGGGCCCACGTCGACGCCGTGCACGGGCAGGCCGTCGACCCCGCTGCCTGCGCCGACCGACATGCCGAGCAGCTGCCCCACCGTGGCCGAGCCGCCGCCGAGCCGTGAGGGGGCGCGCGGGTCGCGGCGCACGCGATCCATGTGGGAGAGCGCGGCGCGCAGCTCGTCGGGGTCGAGCTCCACCCACTTGCCGCGCACGCGCACGAGGGGGGAGCGCTGCCGGGCGAGCGTGTCGAGCTCGCCCTGCGTGAGCTGCGAGTCGCCGACGGCGAGGCGCCAGTCGTAGTCGACGAGCGTCGCGAGGTTGAGTGCGTCCATGCCCTGGCGCCCGCCCGTGAGCTGCGTGGTGACCTGCGCGCGGACGCCGAGCTGCCAGCGGCCCCCGCGGGCGCGCCACCACGCCGGGACGAACACGCCGATGCCGAGCGTCTCGAGGAGCGGAGCGACATCCGCCAGGAAGTCGTGGGCCTGCGCGGTGTCGAGCTCGCACCCCGCCGGGTGGGCCTGCGCGAGGCTGTGCGCGATCGGCTCGAAGTGCTGGGCGGCCTCGCCGAGGGGCGCGAACAGGTGCTGGCCCTGGTGGAAGTCGAGCGCGGCGAGCGTGCGCTTGGTCGCGCCCGTGGGGTGCCACGCCTCGGCCAGGTCGACGATGACGCTCGGGTCGGCCCGGGCCTGCACGAGGTAGCGCAGGCGCCAGGTCGAGGTCGGTGCGTCCTCGTCCTCGTCCGCCTCGAACTCGGCGTCCTCCGTTGGGTCGTCGGGCTCCTCGAGCCGCAGGCACAGCCGGAACGGCGAGTCGGACGTGCGCCGCAGTCGCTCGGACCACGCATCCACGTCCGCGGCCAGACGGTCGAGCGCGTCCTCGGGACCGTCGACGGTCGCGTCCGCGCCGACGAGCGCGCGCAGCCAGCGGTCGTGCACCGTGCCGTCCCGTCCGGCGGCCAGCTCGACCGGGTGGGATGTCAGTCGCGTCCGCGCGAGGTGGTCGACCACGCGCGCGACGAGCCGCTGGGCCCGCACGATGACCGGGTGCGCGCCGTCGTCGTGCTCGTCGCGCAGCGCGGTCGCGGCCTCCGGCAGCGCGTGCGCGATCGCATCCATCGCGTCACGCGCAGCACCCCGCGCCGCGGGCCGCCACCGCGCCTCGAACTGGTCGCTCGTCCCCGGTCGCGGTCGCTGCATCGCGGGCACGAACTCCTGTCGCACGACGATCGCCGCGGCCTGCCGCACGAGCTCGCCGACGCCCCCGGGCAGCCCGCCCGCTGCCGCCAGGTCAAGGAGGGTCGTCGTGCCCAGCTCGAGCGCCGTGACGTCGAGCGACCCCAGCTCCGGTCCGTCCCCGTCGTCGACCGGCACGACCGCCTGCATCGACCGCATCCGCGCCTCGGGGACCTCCCGACCGAGCCGCGCGGCGACGAACGATGCCGGGGCGGGGTCATCCTCGTCCCGGGACCAGAGCAGCACCTCGCCGTCCGAGCCGAGTGCCACGTGCGGCGGCCTCACGCGGGGCCCGCGCCAGTGCTCGCGGCACGCCACGTGCGGTAGGCGCCGGGCAGGCACGAGCCGCACGGGCGGTAGCCGGCGGCGATGGCCGTCCCTTCATCCCGGAAGAAGACGCGCGCGTGGACGTAGCCGCCGCGCGCGATCGCCCGCAGCGCGGTCGGGCAGTCCAGCCGACCGTAGATCCGGTGCCCGCGATGGCCACCGAGCGTGCCGGGCTCGGCACCCTCGCGCTCCACGCCGTCGGCGCCGAGCAGCCGGTATGTGGGGGCGGGCGCCATGCCCGGCATGGTACCCCGCCGCCCGAGGCGTCGCCTATCGGCTCACGGCGCCTTGACGTACTTGATCGAGGAGGACTTCACGCCCGGCGCGACGACGGTCACCACGCTCTTGAGCAGCGTGCCTTCCCGGATCGAGCGGTTCGCGTAGTAGAAGTACGAGTTGTTGGCGTAGCCGTCCTTGCTGCCGTACGCCTCGGTGTCGACCTTCGAGTAGACGAGCTTCTTGCCGAGGTAGAGCTTGGAGTAGACCGTGGCCTTCTCGACGTTGCCCTTCCACTTCACCGCGAGGTCGAACTTGTTGATCGAGGTGTAGCGGCTCCAGACCTGGGAGGGCTTGCTCGCGACCGCCTTGACGGCGAAGGCGGCGACCGGGCTGTAGAGGTGGGTCTTGAAGCCGTCGGCGTCGGGCACCGAGGATTCGACCTGCCAGAAGTAGGTGCCCGCGTACAGGTCGCTGTCGTCCTGGTAGCTGAGCGCCGCCGTCGCCTGGTAGATCTTCGAGGAGCCCGAGAGGCGCCCGTCGCTGTCCTTCACCGACTGGCTGGACACGTTGAGGTACTCGCTCGTCTCGCCCGCGGGGAGCGTCCACGAGAAGATCGGGCGCGACACGGTCACCCCGGCGGCTGCGGGCGACACGAGCGTGGCGGCGGCCTGCGCCGACGGCGCGACGGCCAGCGCGAGGAACGCGGCGGCGACGGGGAGCGTGCGGCGGATCGAGCGGCATGCGGTCAAGGTGGTGTCTCCGGGATCGGTTCGGCGGGTGGTGCGCCTGTCGGTATCGACCCACGCGGCCTGCCCTCGATCCGAGATCCCAAGCATCCCGGCAGCCGGGTCAGCTGCTGCAGGAGAGCATCGACGAGCCCACGCGGGTGCGGGCCCACTCGGGGCGGCGCGCGGCGAAGCGCTCGCGGCCGGGCTGCTCGTCGTAGGGGCGGCGCAGGGTGTCGAGCAGCTCGAGCACGAGTGAATCGTCGCCGGCCTCTGCGGCGTCGATCGCCTCCTGCGCGAGGTAGTTGCGCAGCACGAAGCGCGGGTTGACGGCGTCCATCGCCGCGCGCCGATCCTCGTCGTCGTCCATGTCGCCGTCGTGCACGCGCTGCGCCCAGGCGCGCAGCCACGTCGCCCACGCCGTGCGCAGCTCGGCCGTGAGCTCGTCGGGCCGGTAGAACGCGTCGGCCAGCGGGTCGAGCAGCTCCTGGTCGTCGAGGTCGCCATCCGGGTCGAGCGGCACGCGGGCGAGCCCGCGGAAGAAGATGAGCATGTCGGTCTCGGTGCGACCGAGCAGCTCGAACATGTCGAGGCGCAGTTCCTCGTCACCCTCCTGCGGCTCGCCCCATCCGAGGCGCTCGGCCATCATCGCGTCGAAGCGCCGCTCGTAGTCGGTGCCGAACTCGGTGAGAGCACGCTGGAGCGGATCGGGGTCGTCGGTGAGCGTGACGATGGCGTTGGCGAGCCGCAGCAGGTTCCACTGCACCACCTGCGGCTGCGCGCCGTAGCGATAGCGGCGCTGCCCCGCGTCGGTGGTGTTGGGCGTCCAGTGCGGATCGAAGTCCTCGAGCCAGCCGTAGGGGCCGTAGTCGATCGTCAGCCCGAGGATCGACATGTTGTCGGTGTTGAGCACCCCGTGGACGAAGCCCACGCGCATCCAGTCGACGACCAGCGCGCACGTGCGCTCGCACACCTCGGCGAACCACGGGCCGATCGCCTCGTCGATCGATCCGTGCTGGGCGAGCAGGTGGGGGAAGTCATGGGTGATCGTGAACGTCACCAGCTGGCGCAGCAGCGCGGTGTCGCCGCGCACGGCGGGCAGCTCGAAGGTGCCGAAGCGCACGAACGAGGGCGCGACGCGGCACACGACCGCACCGGGCTCGGGCGCCGGGTTGCCGTCATAGAGCATGTCGCGCACGACGTCGTCGCCGGTCGCGACGAGGGACAGCGCGCGGCTGGTGGGGATGCCGAGGTGGTGCATCGCCTCGCTGCACAGGAACTCGCGGATGGAGGAGCGCAGCACGGCGCGCCCGTCGGCACCGCGCGAGTACGGCGTCGGCCCCGCGCCCTTCAGCTGCAGCGTCTGGTGGTGCCCGTCGCGGTCGAGCACCTCGCCGAGGGCGATGGCGCGGCCGTCGCCGAGCTGGCCCGCCCAGTTGCCGAACTGGTGCCCGGCGTACGCCATCGCGAACGGGTCGGCGCCGGCGGGCACGCGGTTGCCGCCGAACACCTCCGCGAAGTCCTGGGAGGTGCACGTCGCCTCGTCGAGGCCGAGCACCTCCGCCACCTCGCGCGACCAGGCGATCGTGCGCGGCGCGGCGACCGGCGTCGGCAGCACGCGGCTGTAGGCGGCGCCTTCTACCTGCCGGCGTCGGTTGGTGGCGTCCGGGTCGGCGGGCAGCTCGCGCGTGAACCGGTTGTCGAACTCAAGTCGGTCGAGGGAGAGCTGGTCGCGGGAATCCTTCACCCCTGCACCGTACCCGACGCCGCAAGCAACCCACGGCCCACCACCTGTGCTCGTCAGGCCGGTTCGGTGACGTCCCGGTCGGCGACGGCTGGGGAAGCAGCGCGGGGGTGGAGCGCCTGTGACGGCACGACCAGTACGGGCACGGACGAGTGGTGCACCACGGCGGACGCGACGCTGCCGAACAGCGTGTCCGCGAGCGCGGAGCTTCCCGTCGACCCGACCACCACGAGCGAGGACCCGGAGCGCACGGCCCACGCGCGGATCGCCTCGGCGATGGAGCCCCGCGCGCGGGTTGTGGCCGCCGTCGCCCGCAGCCCCGCCGCCCGTGCACGGATCGCACCGGTGGTCGCCATCGCGAGCGCGCTCGCCTCGACGTCGCCGTCGTCGGGCCCGACGCCGACCGCCATCACCGACCACGACACCAGGTACGCGTCCGACGGCGCCCACGCCGTGAGCACGACCACGTCGGCCCCCGGGTGCAGCGCGGCGGTGCGCGCGATGGCTTCGTCCGCCGCAGCGGACCCGTCGAAGCAGATGAGGATGCTCGAAGTGGTCATGGACACAGCCTGCGCGCTGGCGCGCCGGGTCGCGTCCGGGCTCGCCCGCGCCGGGCTGCGGGAGATCCGCACCCCGCCCCGGTCAGGCGCCGATCGCCGCCGAGGGGAGCAGGTCGTGGACGAGCGTGCCGACCAGCTTGTCGGGCCGCCCGATGACCACGTCGGCGTCCACCGTGCGCAGCTCGTGCCCGTCGAGCGGCGCGAACGCCTCCCCGAAGCGGACGCGGAACGTCTCGTCGTCGCCGAAGTCCATCTGGTACTCGCACTGGTCGATGGGGATGCCCCCGACGTCGGCGCCGAGGATGGACAGGTCGCCACCCAGGGCCAGTGCCACGCGACGGGCGTGCCACCCTGCCGCGAACCCGGCCTTGTAGGGGCCGGCGGCGGCGTCGCCGACCACGTAGGTGTCGAGCGCGGCGAGCCCGGTCCCGGCCACGTCGTAGAACCCGTCGACGCCGACGTGCACCAGCCCCGGGATGCGGTGCGCCGTGAGCGCGCCGAAGTCCACCGCGAGCGTGCTGGACATCAGGTCCAACCGGTGCGCGGGTGCATTGGTGATCAGTTCCACCCCCGCCTGCTCGAGGCGGGTGCGCACCGTCTCGGCCGCGTCGAGGTCGAAGGCGCCGAGCGGCTCCGGCTCCTCGACGACGACGACGAGCTCGACCTCGAGCTGGAGGCTGTCGCGCCACTGCGCGAGCAACAGTGCGAGCTCGAAGGCGGGTGGCGTCCAGGAGCACGAGGAGGGTATCCGCAGCATGATGCTGCGGTCGTGCGCGCCCGAGCCCGCGAGCTCCACCAGGGCGCCGCGCAGGCGGGTCGCGTCCGAGAGCGAACGCAGGCGGTGCGCGTTGGTGACCTCCGGCAGCGTCCCGGTCGCCACGACGACCGTGTCGTGCTCGAGGGGCCCGGTGGAGAGGTGGGCGACGTGCGCCGCCGGGTCGACGCGGTCGCACGTCGCGACCTGCAGCGTGACGCCCTCGGAGGCGAGCGCGCGGTCCAGGCGCACGTCGACGCCCTGTTCGCTGGCACCGAACGGCACGTACACCAGGTTCGGCAGGATGCGCATCGACGGCCACGGCGACACGAGCGTCACGGCGGCGCGCGGCAGCGTGCGCATCAGCGTGACGGCGGTCTCCACGCCCGCGATGCCTGCGCCGATCACCGTGACGCGGTGCATCGCCGGCCTTCCGTCGATGGGTTGGGAGGGGTCGTGTCCATGTCCGCATCTTGGTCTGACCCAGCAGGTTCCGCGTCCGGGAAAGGTGGCAGGGGGCTGCGGCAAGTCCGCATCGCACCCCGGCTCAACGCGTGCGGGCGACGGGGGGAGTAGCGTGGAGCCATGGCCTCCTCCACGAACGACCTGCCCGACCGAGCAGGCGAGGGCGACGCGATCGCGCTGCGCGTGGTGCTGGTGGACGACCACGTGATCGTCCGCG
>JAOPYS010000151.1 GCA_025964465.1 Thermoleophilia bacterium | reverse complement strand
TCCGCGCCGAGCTCGAGCTCGTGCTGCACGAGCGCGCCTGGGAGCCGCTCACCCTGCTCGACTCGTGGGGCGTGCTCGAGCGCCTCGAGCCCCGCCTGGAGGCGGCTCTCCGCCCTCCGTTGCTGCTCCCTGCCATCGACGGGGCGTGCGGGAACGACCCCGAACTCAATCACCGCGTCTGGACGCTACGGCTCGCCGTGCTCGTCCGCGCCCTCGGTGACGACGGCGCAGGATGGATGCGGTGGCTCGGGTTCCCTGCCGCGACCGTCGGCGTGGTGCTCGAGCTGGCGATCGTGCTCGATGCCGTCCTGACGCGCGGGGCCGAGCTGCGCGAGCTGCCCAACTCCGAGCTGTACCGCGATCTGGGCGAGGTCTCCGACGACGCCTTCGCGCTCGCGGCCCTCGCCGCGGACGACGACCCCACGCTGCTCACGCGCCTGGCGGCCTTCCACGCAGCGCTGCGCTCCACCCGCCTGACGGTGCGCGGGGACGACGTGGTCGCAGCCGGCGTGCCGGCGGGGCCCGCAGTGGGCAGGATCCTCGGGGAGCTGTTCCTGCGCACGCTCGACGGCGAGCTGCGGGGCGAAGACGACGAGCGGCGCGCGCTGGCGCAGCTCGCGTCGCAGCACGACGCGGGGACGTAGCGACATGGGCGAACTGAACGAGCACCTGCGGATCGCAGCCTTCGCGCTGCCGATCGTCCTGCTCGCGTTCGCCCTCCACGAGATGGCCCACGCCTACGTGGCCACGTGGTTCGGCGACCCCACGCCCGAGCGGCACGGTCGCCGCACGCTCAACCCGATCCGCCACCTCGACCCGATCGGCACGCTGATGATCGTCGGGAGCATGATCCTGTTCGGCTTCCCGTTCGGCTTCGCCGTCACCCCGGTCGACGACAACCGCATGCGACGACCGCGCCTGCACGGTGCGCTCACGGCGCTCGCCGGGCCGATGGTCAACCTGCTGTTCACCATCGCGTTCGCCGCGCTGCTGGTCTACGCCGTCCACCACGTGGGCCCGGACAGCTACCGGCTCGGCAACGCCCCGGCGCCGCTGCTGTACGAGGTCGCGCTGTACGGCATGGTGTTCAACGCCTTCCTCGTGGTGTTCAACCTGCTGCCGATCCCGCCCCTCGACGGCGGCCGCATCGTCGGCGCCTTCATGGGCGACGAGCTGCGGCGCGAGTGGCGCAAGATCGACGAGTACGGCATGTTCATCGTGCTCGGCCTCGTCTTCCTGGGCGGCGCCTCCTTCACCGAATTCCTCCAGACCCTCCAGACCCACCTGCTGCGGCTGGTGGAGATCATCACGGGCCTCGACATCATCGGGTGACGATCGTCGACCACGACGACTGGTGGGAGTGGCGGGCGCCGGGTGCGCGGGCCGCGTTCACGTCGCGCGAGGTGGGTGACGTGCGTTCCGACGGCGCTGCGCGGGCGCGGGCGGCGGCGCTGCTCGACCTGGACCCCGGGCGCGTGGCCGCGATCTCGCAGGTGCACGGCGCCGACGTGTGGGTCGACCTCGGCACGGGTGACGGCCTGCCCGCGGAGGTGCGCTGGGACGCGCGCGCGGCGGCGGCCGAGGGCGACCCGATCGAGGCTGACGCCCTCATCACGACGCGTCCGGGCGTCGCGCTCGCCATCGTCGTCGCGGACTGCCTGCCGATCGCGATCACGTGGGGCGATGCGGTCGCGGCCGTCCACGCGGGCTGGCGCTCCCTCGACGGCGGCGTGGTCGAGGCCGCGCTCGCTGCGCTGCGTCGGCGCGCGGGGTCGAGCGTCGCGCTCGCCGATGCCGGGCCGTTCGCGGTGGTCGGCCCGGCGCTCTGCGTCGACTGCTTCGAGGTAGGGGAGGAGGTTGCGGCGCGCTTCGCGGCGTCGGCGGTCGTGCGTCGCCCCGAGTGGCCGCGCCCGCACCTGGACGCCCGCACCGACGCGGCGCGCCGGCTCGCCGAGGCCGGCTGCGCGGTCGAGCACGTAAACGTGTGCACGCGCTGCGACCCGCGCCTGTTCTCGCACCGCGGCGACGGCCCCGCCACCGGCCGCCAGGCCGTGCTCGTGCGCCGCTGACCTGCCCGATCTCCGTGCTCGGTGCTTCGCGCTGGGACGCAAGGCCGGTGCGGCTCGATGGTCGGGGTGGGACGGGACGAGACGCGCGAGAAGGGACGAGGCGCGTGGCCGGGCGAGTGGACATCGCAGCACGCATCGCTGGGGCCGTGGCCGCCAGCCCCGTCGGCGATGCCGCGAGCATCGTGGTGCGCGACGCTGCCGGAGCCACGCTCGCGGACGTCCGCGGCCTGCGCTCGGTCGCCCCGGCCTCCAACGCCAAGCTCCTCACCGCCGCCGCAGCGCTCGCTGCGTTCGGACCCGAGTACCGCTTCTCGACCCGCCTGCTCGCGGCGGGCCCCGTCTCCGACGGGCACCTCGCCGGAGACCTCGTGCTCGTGGGCGGCGGTGATCCCGCGCTCGACGTCGACGGGCTCACGCGGCTCGCCGCGACCGCACGTTCACGCGGCATCGAGGTGGTCGACGGTCGGCTCCTGCTCGACGACACCCGGTTCGAGCAGTCCCCGTGGGTCGAGTCGTGGCCCGAGCGCTTCCGCTTCGACCAGGCGCGCGCGATCGGCCCGCTCGCCATCACGCAGGCCGCCGACGGGCAGCGCCTCGCGATCGGCGCGGTGCACGATCCCACCGCGCACGCGGGCTCGGTGTTCCGGGAGCTGCTCGCGCGCGAGGGGGTGCAGCTGCTCGGCTCCACCGTCGAGGCCGCGACGCCGGCTGGGGCTGCCGCCGTCGCCGAGCTGCCCTCGGGCACCGTGGCCGAGCAGGTGCGCTACATGCTCAAGCACAGCAACCCCACCACCGCCGAGGTGTTGGTGCGCCAGCTCGGCGTCGCACACGGCGGCGTGGGCTCGACCGAGGCAGGCATGCGCGGGGTGCGCGCCGCGCTCGAGGGCCTGGGCCTGGACCTGCACGACATCGCGGTCGTCGACGGCTCCGGGCTCACGCCCGGCGACCGCGTCACCGCCTCGTCGATGGTGTCGCTCGTCGACGCCGCCGCGCGCGACCCGCGCATCGGCGCCTCCTTCGTGGACGCGCTCTCGATCTCCGGCGTCGACGGCACGCTGCGCGGTCGCATGTCCGGCCCGGCCACGCTCGGGCGGGTCCATGCGAAGACCGGCACCCTGCAGCAGGCCTCGGCGCTGACCGGCCTCGTCGACCAGGCGGGCGGTGCCCCGCCGCTGCGCTTCTCCGTGATCGTCCACGACCCGGACGCGCCGCGGCTCGACATCCGCGCGGCGCGCGCCCTGCAGGACGAGGTCGCCGGCATCCTCGCCGGCTGAGCCCTGCCGCGCGGACGGGTCGGTCCGCGGCGTGGACGGGCCGACTATCCTGTCGGTGTGGCGGATGGCGTGGAAGCAGTCGTGTTGCGCACGCTCCGCTACGGCGAGGCGGACCTGATCGCGCACCTGTACACGCGGCACGCCGGCCGCCGCGGCGTGATCGCCAAGGGCGCCCGCAAGCCCAAGAGCCGCCTCGGCGCCCGCCTGGAGCCGTTCCTGGCCCTGCGCCTGCAGGTGGTGGAAGGACGCGGCGACCTCGCCACCGTGCGCGGGGTCGAGGTCGAGGCCGCGCACGAGGGGCTGCGCAGCAGCTGGCGCGCACAGCAGGTCGGGGCCGCTGCGCTGGACCTCGTGTCGCGCATCACGGTCGAGCACGAGGCGAACGAGGGCCTGTACCACCTGCTGCGCAACTTCCTCGACCTGCTCGATTCCACCGCGGCGCGGACGGGGGCGGAAGGTGCCGGCGACGAACGTCGCGGCGGTGCCCTGCTCATGGCCTTCGAGCTGAAACTCCTGCACGTGGTGGGAATCGCTCCACAACTGGGTGCCTGCGTGCGCTGCGGGGACACGGTCGGGCTCGTGGCGTTCAGCCCCGCCGACGGTGGCGTCGTGTGCAGCGGCTGCCGGACCGGCGGCGACAGCGGGATGGACGCCGCGGTGCACGCCGCCGCCGTGGAGCTCATGCGCACGCCCCTCGCCGAGCTCTCGACCCGCGCGGAGGAGGACCTCCCGAACCAGCGTGAATTGCGCACCATCGACGCTGGAATCGTCGCTCCCACGTGCTTGGAGCACGCCGGGGTGCGGCCGCGACGGGGTCGCTGAGGACGGATGTCGACATTCGTCCGACGCGGCGCTGCACACCCGCTACAGTGTCTTTCAGAAGCTTGCGCCACCCGGCGACGTCGGGGGCACACACGAAGCCCGCGCCTCACGGTGCGGGCTTCGTGCATTTCCCGGGCCCGTGGGCGCCCCGAGCGACGGATGTCGACATTCGTCCAACGCGGTGCTGCACAGCCGCTACAGTGTCTTTCAGAAGCTTGATGCCGCCCGGCGACGCCGACGGCACACACGGAGCCCGCGCCTCATGGTGCGGGCTTCGCGCATCTCGGGGGAGATGTGCCCCGTCCTCAGGCTGCCACCTCGTCGAAAAGGGTCGTGGCGGTCACGGCCACCGCCGTCGTGGCCAGTCCGTCCGCACTCGCGCCGGGCGTGTTCGTCCCGGAGTTCGCGCCAGCCGCCGGCGTCGCCGGCACGACCGGTGCAGCGCCGCGACCTCGTCGTAGGGCACCGGTGCCGCCCCCGCCCCCCACATCGGTGGCGGGCGTGGCCACCGCCACCGGGGCGACCGCGGCCGCGCGACCCTGCCCGAGTCGCAGGCCGCCACCGAAGGCGATGAGGAGCGCGACCACCGCCGCGACGAGGAGCACCGCCCAGCGGTTCGTGGCACGCGTGTCGACGGGCCGCACGACGGTCGCCTCGACGACAGTCTCGGTCACGCCGGGTCGCGCGGCGAGCCGCTCGCGCGCGACGTCGATGCCGATGGTGGGATCGACCGGGGACATGGCGAATTCGGTTCGGGTCATGGTGGCGTTCCTCTGCGTCAGGTGGTTGGGATCGTCTCGATCCCGCTGACATCAGCTTCGTCGCCGCCCATAAGCCGAGCGTGAGGGGCCGGTAGGAGCCGCGCTGCTGGAGGTGGCCCGCCCCGTCGGGAACCCGCCGGTCAGACTCCGACGACCCCCGACGATCCGGTGACGAGGCCTGTGGTGTCCGTCGTTGTGACCGGCGGTGCGACAGGCTCGGTGGCGACCGTCGTCGTTGCCGGCGTCGTCGTCGCGCTCGCGCCCACGAGCGCCGACAGTGCCTGCACCGCAGCGACGAGCTGGTTCAGCAGCGCGGCGAGGTCCGCGCCGCCCGTCACCGTCGTGCCCACGGTCGACGACCCCGCGAGCGCGTCGGCGGTCGCCGTCGTGGTCGCCGTGGGATCGGCCGTCGTGGCCGGGAGCCCCGTGGTCGGATCGACCGCAGCGGTCGCGGCTGCGGCAGCCGCCGTGTCGCCGCCGCCGGCGACGAGTGGATCGGGGGGCATGCAGCACCCCGTGGTACTTCCGACTGACATGGACATCGTTGTGCTCCTGGACGTTGGGTGTGCGTGGCTCCAGTGAGCCACCGGGGCGGGCATCGGGCCACCGCAAACCGTCCAGCTGGAGGATCTTCACAGCTTGCTCAGGCGTCGGCAGGAGCCTCGCTCGGGCCGAACGACACCTGCACGACCGCGCCGCCGTCCGGCGCGTTCGACGCGCGTGCCCAGCCGCCGTGCGACTCGGCGGCCTGCTGGACGATGGCAAGCCCCAGCCCCGAGCCGGGCATCGAGCGCGCGTCCGGCGCCCGCCAGAACCGGTCGAACACGTGCGCGAGGTCGGCCTCGGGGAAGCCGGGCCCGTGGTCTCGCACGCGCACGACTCCACCCTCCAGCCCGATCTCGACCCGGCCGCCCACGGGGCTCCACTTGCGCGCGTTGTCGACGACGTTGGTCACCGCCCGCGCGATGCGCAGCCCGTCGCCGTGCACCACGCTCGGCTCCAGCTGCAGGTCCAGCTCGACGCTGCTGTCTCCGCGCCGCGACGCCCGCTGGGCCGCGCTGCGGACCACGTCGTCGAGACGCACGTCGTCGCTCGGCGCTGCCGGGTCGACCCCGCGCGCCAGCTCGATCACGTCGCTCAGCAGCTCGGTCAGCTCGTCGAGCTCCGAGACGATGTCGCTGCGCAGCGCGGCGAGCTCCTCGGGCGGGAGCCGGTCGCCGTCCTCCAGGACCTGCACGTTGGCGCGCACGCTGGCGATCGGCGTCCGCAGCTCGTGCCCCGCGTCCGCCAGCAGCTGGCGCTGGGAATCCATCGACCGCTCGAGCGCGGCCAGCGTCGCGTTGAAGCTCGCAGCCAACCGCGACACCTCGTCGGTGCCGGTGACGTCGAGCCGCCCGCGCCCCTCCGGCTCCGACGCGATCGCCTCCGCCTCGCGCGTGAAGCGGGTCACGGGTCGGATCGCCAGGCGCGCCACGAGCAGGCCGAGGCCGAGGGCGAGCAGCAGCCCGGCGAGCGTCACGCCCACGAGCACCCGCGCGGCGCGGTGCAGCACGTCGTCGACCTCGTCGAGCGGGCGCGCGACCTGCAGGGCGCCGTCGGCGCCGCGCCCCACCGTCAGCACCATGAGGTGCGTGCCGTCCACCGTGACGTCGTCGTGCAGTACCTCGCCCGAGCCGGAGGAGGCCACCCGGCGGTCCGCGCGCCCGACCGGCAGCGCCTGCGTGTCGTCGGCGTCGCGGCTCACGCTGCCGTCGGGGTCGACCTGCTGGAGGTACCCCTGCGCGCCGCCGAGATTCCGCGGTTGCCTGCGGTCGTCGTGCGGCAGCTCGCCGGGACGACCCGGGCCGGCGGAGCGCCGGGCGATGTCGCGGAGCGTGTCGGCCGTCTCGCCGCGCAGCTCGCTGCCGATCGCCGAGTAGATCGCGACGGCGGCCAGCGTGGCGACGAGGGCCACGGCGACGGTGGTCGCCAGTGCGATGCGGTAGCGCAGGCTCACGCGTCGGGCTCCCGCAGGACGTAGCCCACGCCGCGCACGGTGTGGATCAGCTGGCGCGAGCCCGCGCCCTCGAGCTTGCGGCGCAGGTACCCGACGTACACGCGCAGCGCGTTGCTCTCCGGGCCGAAGTCGTAGCCCCACACGCGGTCGTAGATCACGTCGTGCGTGAGCACCCGCTTGGGGTTGCGCAGCAGCACCTCCAGCAGGGCGTACTCCGTGCGGGTCAGCTCGACGAATCGCTCGCCGTCGACGAGCACACCGTGGCGCGCGGTCTCCAGGCGCAGCTCGGCGAAGGTCGGGTCCGCGTCGGCGGCGCCGGGCGCCTCGACGTCGGTCTCGTGCACGCGTCGCAGCAACGCCCGGATGCGCGCCTTCAGCTCGCCGACGTCGAACGGCTTGACCAGGTAGTCGTCCGCGCCCGCGTCCAGCCCCTCGATGCGGTCGTCGACCGTGTCGCGCGCCGTGAGCATGAGGATCGGCGTGCGGTCGCCCGCCGCGCGCAGGCGACGACACACCTCCAGCCCGTCGAGCACCGGCATGCCGACGTCCATCACGATGGCGTCGGGCTGCACCCGGTCGAGCGCGTCGATGCACGCCTGTCCGTCCTCCGCCACGGCGACGTCGTAGCCGGCGAGCACGAGGGCGCGGCGCAGCGCGTCGCGGATGGAGCGGTCGTCGTCGGTCACGAGGATCTGCATGACCCCATCCTGCCCGACGAGTGTCGGAGCAGCGTAAGAGTCCCGAGCGACGTGCCGTGCGGCGAGCCCGCTCAGCCCCAGCGTTCGAGCGTGGCGTCCACGGTCTCCGTGCGCCGCGAGGAGAGCAGGTCCTCGAACACCGCCCACAGGTCGAGCTCACCCGGGCGGGGCACGGCGGGAACGAACTCGGTGACGGCGGCCAGCATCGCGGCCTCGAGGGCCTCGGTCCCGGCGTCCGTCGGGACGATCCCGTTCGCGTCGTTGTCCATGCGGTACCTCCCCCGTGCTGCCGCAGCTTCGACGTGCGGCTCACGCCCTTCTTGGGCCGACGGCCGATCCCGGTTCACGGCCACTCGTGCGCGGGGCGGGCGCGCCGGCGGAGCGGATGTCGCGCCGCGGGGTATGCACCGACCATGCGACTGCGCCCGAGCCACGCCATCCTCGCCCTGTGCCTGCTGCTCGCCGCGGGATGCGGCGACGACGGGAGCGACGCGAAGACGGGCGGAGGCGGGAAGGGCGGCGCGGCCAAGGACGCCGCGAAGACCACGCCCGAGGCCGGTTCGCCGGCGGCGAGCGAGGAGAAGTCCGGCATCTCGAGCTTCGCGGACACGCCGGAGCTCGAGGAGTGCATGACCGCCGCCGGGTTCGCCGAGGATGCGCCGTCGACCGGAGCCATCAAGGCGTGGCGCCACCCCAGCGGCGCCCGCGTCGCCATCGGATCGGACGAAGGCGTCACGACCGGAATCGCCGCGGAGATCGGTACGCCCGACGCTCCCGCGGACGTCAACGGCACCGCCGTGCTCGCCGGGCCGCAGGAGCAGCGCGACGCCGCGGCGACCTGCCTCGGCTGATGCGCACCGCAGCCGAGGTCTCGAGCGAGC
>JAOPYS010000134.1 GCA_025964465.1 Thermoleophilia bacterium | reverse complement strand
TCGACGATTCGCTCGTGCCGGGCCTGCGCCTGCCGAGCATCCCGGGCCTGCCCGGGCCGACCACGCCCGGCGTGTCCGCCGGCAAGCTCGGTGGCCCGCCCAAGCCCGGCTCCGCCGCCGACCGCCTCGACATGGCCGTCGTGAAGGGCGCACAGCTGCTGCGCACCGCCGAGGGCGACGCGTGGGCCGTGCGCATGGCGAAGGAGGGCACGTTCTCGATGTGGACCGACCTCGCCCGCCAGCGGTCGCTCGCGACCGGCCTGTCCCAGGGCTGGCTCAAGGCTGCGCTCGTCGCCGCGACGCTCGGCGCCAACGCCGCCGTGAGCGGCTTGGCCAAGCACCACTTCCAGCGCCAGCGCCCGTTCGAGGTCGACCCCACGATCCACCCGCCCGTCTCGCTGCCGAGCAACAGCTCGTACCCGTCGGGGCACGCCAGCTCGGCGTTCGCCGCGGCCCGCGTCATCGCGACCCTCGAGCCCGCCCTCGCCGAGCGCGCCTACAACCTCGCGACGCAGGTCGCCGTCTCGCGCGTCTACGCCGGGGTGCACTACCCGAGCGACGTCGTCGCCGGCGCCCTGCTGGGCACCGCGGTGGCCGAGGGCGTGCTGCGCTCCATGGGCAAGGGTCACCACGCCGACGCGGCGGCCTGACCCCAGGTGACGGACGCCTGCGTCTTCTGCCGGATCGCGTCGGAGGAGCTGCCGTCCGAGGTGGTGCGCGCCGACGACGAGTTCCTGGCCTTCCGCGACGTGCAGCCGCGCGCCGCGACCCACGTGCTCGTCCTGCCGCGCGCCCACCACGCGGACCTCGACGCCTGGACCGCGTCCGGCGGGTCGAGCGACCGCATGCTCACCTTCGTGCGTGACGTCGCCGCGGACCTGGACGTCGCCGGCCGCTACCGCCTCGTCACCAACGTCGGCGAGGACGCCGGCCAGGTCGTGCCGCACCTGCACTGGCACGTGATGGCCGGCGCGCGCCTGCCCGGCTTCTGACCGCGCACGCTCAGCGCGCGAGCCGCAGGCCCATCTGCGTCGCCGCCTGTGACTGGCGCACGTCGAAGGTCAGGAACTCCAGGTCGGGATCCCCGAGCCTGACGGCGCTCGCGACGTGGATCGCATCCAGGGTCTTCGCGCCGGTGGAGAGGGCGACCTCCCGCGCGATGGCCAGCACCCCCCGGTCCAGGTCGATCAGCAGCGACTCCACGAGGTCCGCGTCGAACTCCGCGAGGTAGGCCGCGGCACCCGCGCGGCCACGGGCGCGCGACAGGGCCCGCGCCGTCTCGATCGACGTCAGTCGTGACGTGGCCCACGCGTCGTGGCGGTCCATGATCGCGACGCACCGCTCGTGCGACGGCTCCGAGTCGATGTACCGCGTCGTGAACGCGCTGGAATCGACGTAGACGGTCATCGGTCGTCCGCC
The DNA here is from genome assembly GCA_025964465.1 of Thermoleophilia bacterium. Taxonomy (GTDB): domain Bacteria; phylum Actinomycetota; class Thermoleophilia; order Gaiellales; family SKUG01; genus JAGQUL01. The sequence goes on along the minus strand of JAOPYS010000134.1, from coordinate 7,779 downwards.
CGGTCCTCGGCGAGGATGTCGTCGAGGCGGACGCCCGGTGGGAGCGAGAACGTGGTGCGCGGCCGGCGAGACCCGCGGGGCCGCTTGCCGAAGTCGGGCCCCACCGACAACCACCCCTCCCGTATCCCCCGTTCGACGGGCGATTCGGCGGCGGGCTGGATGGTGGCCCGGGGCTTGCCGTGACGGGTGATGGTCACGGTGGTGCCGGCGTCGACCGCGTCCATGATCGCGGCGAGGTTGGCGCGGAGTTCTCGGAGGCCGACTTCCATCGTGTACACATCGTACCACCGGTTGTGTACGCACTGCTGATTCGACTAGCATCCCCTCCATGACCTCCCTCCTCGAGCAGCTCCAGTCGGACGTGAAGGACGCGATGCGCGCCCGTGACAGCGATCGCGTGCAGTCGCTGCGCCTCTTCGTCAACGCGGTGCAGAACGAGGCCAAGGGCAAGCAGCGCGACCTCGAGGATCCCGAGGTGGTGTCGGTGCTCCAGCGCGAGAAGAAGAAGCGCGTGGAGGCGGCCGAGGCGTTCGAGGCGGCGGGCCACGCCGATCGTGCCGTGGCCGAACGCGAGCAGGCCGCGATGCTCGAGGGCTACCTGCCCGAGCAGCTGGGCGAGGCCGAGCTCGACGAGCTCGTGCGCAGCGCGGTGGCCGAGACGGGCGCCGAGGGTCCGTCGGCGATGGGCGCCGTGATGAAGGCGGTCATGCCGAAGGTCGCCGGGCGCGCCGACGGCAAGGCCGTCAGCGCCGCCGTCAACCGGGCGCTGCGCCCGGGGTGAGCCGGCGCCCGCGGGCCGTCTGGGGAACGCCCCGCGCCGCGGCATCCGTCGCGCGCGTCGGCGCCTGCCTGGGCGCGGTGCTCGTGCTCGCGACCCCCGCCCGCGCCGCGCCGGCGTCCAGCTCGGTCGTGCAGTTCGGCCGCTCCGCAGCGGGCCACCCGATCCGCGTCGCACGCCACTGCGCCGCCGACGCCACCGTCGACGTGCTCGTGGTCGGAGTCATCCACGGCAACGAGACCGCGGGCCTGCCCGTGGTGTCGCGCCTCGCGCACACCCCGCCGCCGCCGCACACGTGCCTGTGGCTGCTGGCCGCGCTCAACCCCGACGGGGTGCGACGTGGCACGCGCCACAACGCCCGCGGGGTCGACCTGAACCGCAACTTCCCGACCGGCTGGCGAGGCGGCGGCCGCCCGTTCGACACCTACTTCGCCGGGCGCGCCCGCGCCTCCGAGCCCGAGACCCGCGCGGCGATGGCGGCCGTCCGGCGGATCCGGCCCGACGCGACCGTCTGGTACCACCAGCACCTCGCCGCCGTGCTGACCCCCGCCCTGCCGTGGCGGGTGGCGCTCGCCCGCGTGTACGAGCGCGTCTCCGGCCTCGCGATGCGCTCCTACACGAGCACGGGGGGCCCGCCGACCACCGGCACCGCGTCGGCCTGGCAGGCGGCCGAGCAGCCCCTGTCGCTGCCGCTGGTCGTCGAGCTGCCCGCCGGCCCGCTCCCGGCCCGCTCGCTCGCACGCCACGCGGCCGCCGTCCGCGCCCTCGCCGTCGCCGCCGGCCGCGACCACGTCGACGCCCCCTGAGCCTGCTGGCCGGGTGTGCGGGTAGGGGCGGCGGATGAGATCGAATCGCGCCTTCCTGCTCCCCGCCCTCCTCATCGTGCTCGGGGTCCTCTGCTTCGTGCTGCAACCCGTGGTGTTCGCCGAGCCGGACAGCGTGTGCGCCAAGCCGGGACAGCCGACGTCGGGCTTCCAGGACGACGACAAGCAGGACTGCGCCATCACGCAGGCGAGCTACAAGCAGATCGCCGACCACGACTCGCAGCCGAAGTACCTGAACATCGTCGGCATCCTGCTCGTCCTCGCCGGCATCGTCCTGGCCGTGGTCGCACTGGTGCGGCGTCGGCGCGGGCCCGGCGCAACGCCCGGGGCGCCCTGACCGTCCGGTCCGGCGCGCGACGCACCCGATAGGGTGGCGCACATGCAGAACAGCGAAACGATCCAGCTGGACGACGACGTGGCGGTCGAGCTCGCCGGCCACCACGACGCGGTGCTCGATGCCCTGCGCGAGCGCGCCGGGTGCGCGATCTCCATGCGCGGCAACGAGATCACGCTGGGCGGCGACGCGCATGCGATCGAGCGCGGACGCGCCATGGTCCAGCAGCTCGTCGAGATCTTCGAGGGCGGCACGTCGCTCACCCCCGACATGGTCGGCGTGGTCGAGGCCGACGAGAACGAGGCCGAGCACGCACGCGCCACCTCGGGCGCACAGGTCGCCGCCGCGACGGGCAAGGGCCGCACCGGCGCCGGCCCCGGCTCGCAGGCCGCGTCCAAGGCCACCGGCCCCGCGCGCGACCACGGCCAGCGTCCCTCCGCCAAGGAGGTCTTCACGGACGTCGTGCTCACGCACCGCGGCAAGCCGATCGGCCCGCGCTCGACCGGCCAGAAGCGCTACGTCGACGCGATCCGCGAGAACTCGATCACCTTCGGCATCGGCCCGGCCGGCACCGGCAAGACCTACCTCGCCATGGCCATGGCCGTCGACGCGCTCGTGGAGCGCCGCGTCGCGCGCATCATCCTGTGCCGCCCGGCCGTGGAGGCGGGGGAGAAGCTCGGCTTCCTCCCCGGCGGGATGCTCGACAAGGTCGACCCATACCTGCGCCCGCTGTACGACGCGCTCTACGACATGATGGATCCCGACCGCCTGACGACCTGCATGGAGCAGGGCATCATCGAGGTCGCGCCGCTCGCCTACATGCGCGGCCGTACGCTCAACGATGCGTTCGTGGTGCTCGACGAGGCGCAGAACACGTCCCCCGAGCAGATGCAGATGTTCCTCACGCGGCTCGGCTTCGGCTCCAAGATGGTCGTCACCGGCGACCCGACGCAGGTCGACCTGCAGCGCGGGCAGAAATCCGGGCTCGAGCACGTCAACCGCATCCTGCGCGGCATCGAGGACATCGCCTTCGCGCAGTTCGACCAGGCCGACGTGCAGCGTCACCGCCTCGTCCAGCGCATCGTCGCCGCCTACAGCGACGCCAAGGAGATCGAGGTCGCCGAGGGCAACGCCTGACGGTCGAGGTCCGCGCCGCGGCTGCCGATACCCCGCGGACGGGTCGCGGGTGGGGGAGCAGTGGATGCATCGAGTGCTGGGGTTCATGGCGACGCTGATCGCCAGCCTGTCGATCGGTGCTCCGGCCGCATCCGCCGCGGGCTCGCAGACGATCTGGGTGGACCCAGTGCACGGCCGCGACTCGCGCTCGGGCGCGACCAAGGCGCTCGCCCTGCGCTCGCTCACCGCCGCGTGGAACCGGATCCCCGCGAAGCGCGAGCTGACCCACCCCGTGCGCATCATGGTGCGCGCCGGCACGATCGCCCCGACGGCTGCACCCAACTACTGGGAGGAGCGCTGGGGCACCGCCGCCGCGCCGATCTCGATCGTCTCCGCCGACGGCCCGGGGCGGGCGCAGCTGCCGTCCATCAACATGTTCCACGTGCGCCACCTCACGCTCGACGGCGTCGCCATCCGCTCCCCCTTCGACACGTTCCACTGCGAGGGGTGCTCCTACATCGAGCTCGAGCGGTCCGCGTTCGTCGGCATCGGCGACTACCTGAAGGGCGCGGGGCCGCAGGAGGGGGTCAAGATCAACCAGACCGACCACCTGACGATCACCGATTCCTACCTCGCGGGCGCCACCGACAACGCGCTCGACATGGTCGCAGTGCAGCACGCGCTGATCGCGCGCAACACGATCGCCCACTCCGTCGACTGGTGCAGCTACGCCAAGGGTGGATCGACGGACGTGCGCTACGACTCCAACGACGTGCACCACTGCGGCACGGGCGGCATCACGATCGGGCAGGGCACGGGGTTCCAGTTCATGGTGGCGCCGTGGACCAACTACGAGGGCTACGGCAACGTCGTGGTGAACAACCTGATCCACGACGTGGACGGGGCGGCGGTCGGGGTGAACGGCGCCTTCGCGACGCTGGTGGCGCGCAACACGGCGTACCGGGTGGGAACGCGCGACCACGTGCTCGAGGTGGTGTTCGGGGAGCGCTCGTGCGACGGCGACGAGCATCACACCGACGATGCGAAGTGCGCGGTCGCGAAGGCGGCGGGAGGATGGGGGCCGGCGGTCAGCGGCGGCGACCCGGCGCCCATCGGCAGCAGCCAGACGGCGATCCTTTCCAACCTCGTCTACAACCCGCCGGGCGTGCGCTCCCAGTACACGCACTTCGCGGTGTACGCACCGCGCGATGCGGCGGGGTCGGGCGGGCCGGATCCGGCGGTGGTCGACGACGGGCTGCTGATCCGCGGCAATGCGATCTGGAACGGGCCGGCTGACATGGAGCTGGGGCTCGGCGGCGACCAGGGGTGCGCGGACACGCACCCGACGTGCGCGCCGGCGACCGTGCGCGCGGAGAACGACATCAACGGGCACGAGCCGGCGGTGCGCGTGGTGGCGGGCGTGGCGCCGGTGCCGACGGCGGACATCGCGGCGGGCTCGGCCGCCGACCAGGCGCTGCCGTCGTTCGACTGGGTCGGGGTCGTGGCCGACCGGCACGTGCCCGTGGTGGCGATGCCGACGTCGATCGACCGCGACCGCGCGGGCGTGTCGCGGGCGGGTCGCGCGGGTCGGCCGGGCGCGTACGTGGGCGCGGCCCCGTCGTCGGTCGTGAAGGTCACGGGGCTGGCGAGCCGCGGCAGCGTCACCGCACGCTCGGGTGGGTCGGCGAAGGGCGCGGGCGGCTCGTTCGCGGTGCTGCGCGGCAGCTGGCTCGAGCTGACGGCGCGCCCCGCGCGTGGGAAGCGGTTCGTGGCATGGGGCGGGGCGTGCGCGGGCCAGCGCGGCACGACCTGCGTGCTGCGCGCGGCCCGTGCCACCGTCCCTGTGACGGCGAAGTTCACGCGCTGAGGCGCGGTCGGCGCGAGCCATCCCCGCCGGGACCACCGATGTTCCGCGCATTCCGCTGAGCGGGACGTACGGAACATCCGTGGCGAAGTTCACGCGCTGAGGTAGCCTCCCGCCGATGACCTCGGCCCCTTCCTTCCACCTGGCCTGTGAGATCGACTGGAGCGACCTCACGCCGCTGCTCGACGACCGCCGCGTGCAGACGCTCGTGGCCGTCTCGCTGCACGAGGCCGGGGCGGTCGCGGGGGAGGAGATCGAGGTGGGCGTCACGTTCTGCGACCGTGCGCGCATCGCCGAGCTCAACGAGGAGCACCGGGACGTGGACGGTCCGACCGACGTGCTCTCGTTCCCGATTGACGGGCTCGTGGAGCCCGTGCCGCCGGGCATGCCGCGCTCCATGGGTGACGTCGTCGTCTGCCCCTCCTACGTGCAGGGCCAGCTCGAGGCCGGCACGACGATGGCGGACGACCCGGGCCTCGCGGCCGCCCTCGAGCGCTGCGTCGTGCACGGCGTGCTGCACCTCGCCGGCTTCGACCACGAGCTCGGCGCCGACGCCGCCCGCGAGATGTTCGCCCTCGAGCAGCTCGTGCTCGACCGCGTGCGCGCGGCCGCGCCCTGACCACACGCCTCGCGGTCCTTCCCACTGGATCACCGAGCGTCCCGCTGAGCGGCACGATCGACCTCATAGTGGGGAGGGCGTGGGGAGGAGCGGGCCCCGTAGACTGGCGCCATGTTGGGCTGGATCAGGAAACGGGCGCGGACGAGCCGGAGGTTCGTCGGCCTGCACGAGGCGCGGCCGCTCATCCAGAGCTTCAACTTCGCGTTCGAGGGTGTCATCCACACGCTCGCGACGCAGCGCAACATGCGCATCCACTTCGCGGTGGCCGCGATGGCGATGTTGGCGAGCGTGGGCTTCGGCGTGACGCGCGTGGAATTCGCGCTGATCCTGTTCGCTGCGACCTTCGTGATCGCGGCCGAGATGCTCAACACCGCGATAGAGGCGGCGATCGACGTCGCCACGACGAGCTTCAACCCGCTCGCCAAGGTCGCGAAGGACGTCGCAGCCGGCGCCGTGCTCATCGCGACGTTCAACGCCATCGCGGTGGGCTACCTCGTGTTCGCCCCGCTCGTCGGCGATCCCTCGCGCCGGGCCCTGCTCGCCGTGCGCGATGCACCCGTTCACATCACGTTCGTGGCGCTCGTCCTCACCCTGCTGAGCGTCGTCGCACTCAAGGTGGTCTCCGGGCGCGACGGCACGCCGCTGCGCGGAGGATGGCCGAGCGGGCACGCAGCGATCGCCTTCGCGGCGTGGATGGCGATCGCCTTCGTCACGGCCGGCACCGCCTACGGCACGCTCGTCGCGGCGCTCACGTTCGTCCTCGCCCTGCTCGTCTGCCACACGCGCGTGGAGGCGGGCGTGCACACGCCCGGCGAGGTCCTGGCCGGGGCGGTCGTGGGGTCGAGCATCACGCTGCTCGTGTTCCAGCTGTTCGAGCTGCTGCGCTGACGCCGCGAACGGCCCGCGACCCGCATCAAGCGGGCGGTCGCGCGTGCCGATGGGTGCCGCAATGGTGAGTTCGACCATCCTTCGCGCCCTCGCACTGGCCCGCGGTTCCTGGCGGGCGCAGCTCGCCGTGCTCGCCGTGGGCGCGCTCGTGCTTGGCGTGCTCACGGAGGGTGCGAGCAGTGGCGACGGCGACCCCCTGGTCCAGGGCGTGCTCGCCGTGCTGGCGACCCTGCTGCTCGTCGCCGCGTCGGTGCGCGTGGCCGCGGTCGGCTACGAGGAGGTCAACGAGGAGCTGTTCGCCGACGAGTTCGCCACGCTGGCGCCGATGGTGCCGCGTCTCGTCGTGCACGGCGGGGTGTGCATCGCGCCGCTCGTCGGGTCGATCGCGATCGTCATGCTCGCCGCCGACGTGCACCCGCTGCTCGGGCTGGTCGCGTTGCCAGTCGCCTTCGTCGCGTCGCTCGCGACCGCCGCGCCGACGATGCTCGCCATCGCCGCCGTGCTGCACGGTGAGCGGGGATGGCTGCCGCGCGGGGCCGTCGCGGCCGTCCGGCGCGCGCCGCTGCGGCTCGGCGCCGCCGCGCTCGGCGGGGGAGCGGCCGCGGTGCTGCCGGCGCTGCCGATCGTCCTCGTCGGCCTGCTCGTCTCGACGCTGGGTGGCTGGATCGGCACCTTCGGCAGCGGCCTCGCATTCGCTGCAGCCGTGCCCGGGTGGGGCTGCATCGCGCTCGCCCTGTGGCAGGTCGCGGAGGTGGAGGTCGACGTCGCCCCTGCGCCCGTCGCGGCGGACGCGCACGAGCTGGCAGCTGCGCACGCGGCCCAGGTGGAGGCGTCGGCGGTTCGCGCCCCGAGTTTCATGGTCCCCGCGAGCCCCGTGGTGGACCCGGGCGAGCCGGCGTGGGTCGAAGGGCCCAGCTGGGACGTCGCGCTCGAACCCGCAGCGCCATGGGGCACGTGGGTGCAGCTGGAGGCCGCTGCGAACGTCGCGCTGCGCGTGACCTGGACCGGGGCGAGCGGCCCGCACCTGGCCGTGGCCACCGAGGCCGGGGCATGGACGCAGCTCGGGGTGCCTGCGGCGCCTGGCGCATCGCTCGTCGTGGCGCTGGCCGCGGGCAACACGTACGTGCAGGCCACCACCGTCGGCGCGACCGCGCAGGCGGTGACGGTCACGATGCTCGTCGCCCCGCTCGTGGTAGCTGCGTAGCTGCGTAGCTGCACGGAGTGTCACGCGTTCGTTGCACGGACGTGACGCTTTCGTCACAGTGCGCGCGACTTTCGCGACAGGTCGGTCGCGATGGTAGTGGCATGGACCTGCTGGACTTCGACGACCGCGATCGACCGCCTCCGCCGGGGGGA
>JAOPYS010000114.1 GCA_025964465.1 Thermoleophilia bacterium | reverse complement strand
GGGTGGTCCACGTCCACGCGCATGATCTTGCCGAGCCGCTGCCCGAGGTTCTGCGAGTTGTTGTGCGGGTCGTCGCCGCCGCCGCCGTCGCCCGTGCCGATGTAGAGCATCCCGTCGGGCCCGAACTGCAGCTGCCCGCCGTTGTGGTTGGCGGCGTCGGGATGGTCGATGACCATCAGGTCGGTGAGGCTCGCCTTGTCGACCTTGCCCCCCGCGCCCGCGTGCGCCGAGGCGACGTGGTTGTTTCCGTCCTTGTCCGTGTAGTAGACGAACAGCGAGCCGTTGTTGGCGTAGTTGGGGTGGAAGGCCACGCTGAGCAGGCCGCGCTCGCCGCCGCCGTCGACGATCGACGAGATGTCGAGCTTGGTCTCCACCTTGCCGGCCGCGTCGCGGCGCATGAGCTTGCCGGACTTGTCGACCAGCCACAGCCCCGTGGCATCGCCCGGCGCGCTCGTCACCTGCGTCAGCTGGCCCAGGTCCTTCGCGACCGTCTGCATCTCGACCTTGGGCCCGCCGGGCGCGGCGGCGGGGTCGGTCACGCCCGTCACGGTGGGGGGGATGGTCGCCGTGGACGTGCTGGTGTTGCCGCCGGCGGGACGTTCGCCCGGGGCGGCGGCGCGCTGCAGCGAATCGGTCCGCATGCGCCACGCGCTCGCCGTGCCGATCCCGACGAGGGCGGCACCCAGGCCGGCGAACAGCAGGGGCGAGGAGACCTTCGATCCGACGGAGTGCAGCGGGATGGAGCCGAGCACCGCGGCGCCCCCGAGGCCGATGAGGCCCATGCCGCCCCACTTGAGCAGCGGCGACGCCTGCGGCTTGGCGGCGACGGCCGGCGGCGCGGCGGGCGACTCGACGGGTGCCTCCACCGGGGCGGCCCCGTCGGCCGGCGCGGCGGCGCCGTGGTCCATGCCCGGCATCGCGTCGTCCATCGTCGGCATCGCCGCGACCGCGTGGTTGCGCGAGATGTTGTTCGTCATGCCGTGTCCCGTCCCGAAGTGCGTGCCGTCCCGAGCACGCGTGTCCACCTGACGGGTTGTCGGGGGCCGGGCCGGGCGCGTTGCACCCCGCGGAAGACACCGAGGGCCGGCTCCCGTGTGGGGAACCGGCCCTCGAAGGCAGTGCTGCGGAGCGGTGCTGCTACCAGCGGGCGCTGTAGAGCAGGTTGATCGCCGCGCGGATGTTCGCCTGGGCCTGCGGGACGTTGGCCGGGCGGCCGCTGCTCGGCTGGTCCGACAGGTCCCACGTGGCGCGGGCCAGGTACTCGGACGCCTGCAGCGCCTGGCGGGCGCTGTGGCCCGACACGCCCTCGAAGCGACCTTCGCGCACGCCCTGCTGGATCTGGCTCGTGGCCGGGTCGATCGTCAGGCGGGCGTTGTTGCGGATGCTGTTGTTCGGCTCGCTTCGCGGGTGGGCGAAGTTGTTGTAGCCGTAGAGCTGGTTGAGCGCGGAGTTGGCGCGGTTGATGGCGTCGTTGATCCGGGACTGGAAGGGCATGGTGTGTCCTTTCGAGGCGGTGCGGGGCGAGGGGTGGGATTCGCCCTGCGGCGATCCCGGCACTGTCGAGATGCAATGATGCCCGGCCCGTGCCTCGCTTCGAAAGTCGGTCGACCGGTGTCGGCCCGCGACGGCCACGCCCGCGGCCCAGACTGCTGGCCGCACGTGTCAGTCGTTCCGTGGCAGGACGACTCCTATCCGAAGGTGAATGCGTAGGCCGACACGCCGGCCGGCACCTCGAGGCGGATCGTGCCGTCCATCGGCTGCTTCCCCGCGCGCAGCGTGTAGAGCTTGTCCGTGGTCACCTCGACCGACCTCGTCCCACCGCCGACCGACGCCGAGTCGTGGATCGTCACCGTGCCCCCCGGGTGCGCGCCCGGGTCGAGCACGAGGTACACGTTGCGCGACTGGTAGTGGAACGACAGCTCCGAGTCGGGGCCGAGCGCGGTCGCGCGCTCCGGCTCGATGTTCCAGTGCCCCGTCACCCCGTACCCGTTCACGGGCAGGGGCGCCGCGCCGCCGATGCCGAGTTCGTAGTCCGCGGGGCCGGCGGCGACGGGCAGGGTTCCCCCGACGACGTGGCTGTTCCACTGCGCCTGCGCGAGCCGCCCCGAGCCCACGTACGTCTCGGGCGAGTTGCTCTGCACCTGCTGCTCCGTGGGCAGCGGCGCGGCCGCGCCCTTCGCGTGGAGCAGCGTGCGGATGACGCCCTCGGTGGTGTCGTAGCCGCCCTCGCCGACGTGCACGTAGCGGATCTGGCCGTCGCGGTCGGTGATGTACTTCGCCGGCCAGTAGTGGTTGTGGAACGCGCCCCACGTCCGGAGGTCCGGGTCCGTCGCGACGGGCCACGTCACGTCCAGGTCGCCGAGCGCCTGGTGCACGTTGCGCTCGTCCTTCTCGAACGCGAACTCGGGTGCGTGCACGCCGACGATGACGAGCCCGTCCTTCGCGTAGCGGTCGTTGAGCTCGCGCAGGTACGGCAGCGTACGGATGCAGTTGATGCACGAGTAGGTCCAGAAGTCGTAGACGACGACCTTCCCCTTCAGGTACGCCGCGTCGAGGCGCTGGCCCTTCGGGAGGTTGTACTCGTGGCCGATGCCGGTGAGCGCCGGTGCGGGGCCGAGGTTCGACAGCTTCCCGTCCTCGCTCTCGGGGTAGCCGGCGATCTCCAGCTCCTCCTGTGACGGCGCGGCGTCGGTGCCGGTCGTGCCGTGCTGCTCGCGCACGCGTGCGATGTCGTCCTTGCGCGTGCGCTCGATCGCGTCCTGCTGCAGGCCCGACAACGGCGTGCTGTTGAGGTTGAGGCGGGCGATCTCCCGATTGATGGAGGTGAAGCCGCCGAACAGGATGAACGCCGCGGTGACGACCATGGCGCTGCCCATCACCACGTCGAGGCGGCGGGCACCGAACTTCGCGCGCAGGCGCCCGACCATCCGGTGCCCGCCCTTGAACACCAGCAGCAGCGGGCCGAGCATGCCGAACCCGAACCCGAAGGCCACGAGCACGGAACGGCTCGAGAACTCGCCCGTGTTGGCGGCGGCGGTGACGAAGGCGAGGATCGGTCCCGCGCACGGCGCCCAGACGAGCCCGAGGCCGAGGCCCCCGAGGAACCCACCGACGAGCCCGTCGCCCGAGGCGGCGCGACCGGTCAGGCCGGGCATGCGGCTGATGGTCTGGCTCGTCAGCAGCTCGAAGCGGTGGTTGAGCGCCGGCACGAGCAAGGTGATGCCGAGCGCGGCGATGATGACCACGGCCGCGATCTCCTGCGTGCGTGGGGGCAGCCCGAGCGCGTCGAGGGCCGCGGCGGCGAGCAGCGAGATGCCGATGAACGACGTCTCCAGGCCGACGATCACGCCGATGACGCGGCGCCTGCCCTCGCCCCCGCTCACCGCCAGGATGACCGGCAGCATGACGAGGACACAGGGGGTGAGCACGCTGAGGGCGCCGGCGAGGATCGCGACGAGCGTGAAGATCAGGTTGGTCTCCATGGCCTCATTCCTCCACACGTGACGGTGCCCCGCCGTAGGCCGGCCTACATTCCCTGCAGATACGTCAGCGTGCACTACCTGCTGGGTCAGGTGGCCCATGTACCGGTACGCGCTCAAGGTGCAGGCAGTTTCCTGCCGATACGCGGCTCGGAAGGGTCTCGGAGATGTCGAGGCCTGCCCGTGAGCCGGTTCCCGTGGGGGGAGCCGTACGAAGGATCCGATGCGACGAGTCGCCGACATGGCAGCAGTTCTACGCAGGAAGGCCGGTGCACACCGGGTGGCGACGCTCGCCCTCGTGGCGCTGCTGGCCATCGGCGTGCCGGCCGCGACCGCAGCCAAGGCCAAGGTCAAGCTGCTGACCGGCAAGAACATCAAGGCCCGGTCGATCACGACCAGGAACCTGGGCCTGAACTCGGTGCTCTCCAACAACATCAAGAACAACCAGGTGCTCGGCGTCGACATCGCCAACAACACCGTCGCCAGCATCGACATCAAGAACGGCAGCATCATCGCTGCGGACATCGCCAAGGGCGCGGTCGGCGGCGACCAGGTCCTCGACGGCTCGCTCACCCAGTCGGACTTCGCTGCCGGCGCGTTCGACTCGCTGCGCTCGGCTGCGCCGTCCAGCTCGCTCGCCTCCCTCCCGGACGCGAGCATCACGACGCCGTTCCTGGCCAACGGATCGGTGACGGCCGCCAAGGTCGCGTCGGACTCGATCTCGGGCAACAACATCGTCGACGGCTCGATCACCGCGGCCGACCTCGCAACGGGCGCCATCGACGGCTCGTTCGTGCTCGACGGGTCGATCGGCGCTGCCGACCTCGCCGCGGGCTCCGTCACCAACGCCAAGCTCGCCGACGATTCGGTCACGAGCGCCAAGATCGTGGACTTCGGGGTGTCGCGCAGCGACATCGCACTCGACGCCGTGGACGGCACGCGCATCGCGGACGGCACGATCGGGGGCGCCGACATCGCGTCGGGCGCGATCTCCAGCCTCGAGATCGCCGACGGCAACGTCACCTCGACCGACCTGGCCAACGCAGCGGTCACGACCTCCAAGCTCGGCGACGATTCGGTCACGTCCACGAAGCTGCAGGATGGCGCGGTGTCGACGAACAAGCTCGGGTTCGGCGCGGTCGACACGAGCAAGGTCGCGGACGGCAGCCTCACCGGCAACGACATCGCCGACGGCTCGATCCAGGCCGCCGACCTGGCACCCGGCGTGGGTGGCGGCGGCGGGGGCGGCGGCACGCCCGCGGACGACTCGGTCTCCACCGCGAAGCTGCAGGCCGGGGCCGTGACGAGCGCCAAGATCGCCGACGGGTCGATCTCCGCGGCCAAGCTCGGCACCGCCGCCGTCACGGCGAGCGCGCTCGCGAGCGGCTCCGTGTCGGGCGCGGCGATCGCCGACGGCACCATCGACGCGATCGACCTCGCACCCGGCGCGATCGACCCGGCGAACTTCGCGGCCGGATCCATCGCAGCCTCCAAGCTCGCGGCCGACTCGATCGGTGCCGGCCAGGTCGCGGCGGGCGCGATCGGAACGTCCGAGCTGGCCGCCAACGCCGTCACCGCCTCAGCCATCGCCTCGGGTGCGGTCACCGCAGCCGCGCTGGCGCCCTCCTCGGTCACGAGCGCCGCCATCGGCACGGGCGCCGTGACCTCGGCAGCACTGGGCGCCGGCTCGGTCACGAGTGCGGCGATCGGGACCGGGGCCGTCACCGCCTCCGCGCTCGCCGCGGGTTCGGTGACGAGCGCGGCGATCGGCACGGGCGCCGTCACGGCGACCGGCCTCGCGACGGATTCGGTGACGAACATCAAGATGGCCGACAACGCGGTCGGCACCAACGAGCTCGTCGCGCTCTCGGTCACCTCCGCCAAGATCGCCAACGGTGCGGTCGGTGCGACGCAGCTCGCCGCAGGCGCCGTCGGGTCGACGCAGCTGTCGATCGGTGCGGTCGGCTCGACCAACATCGCTGCCGGCGCCGTGGGGACCACGCAGATCGCCGACAACTCGATCACGTCCGCCAAGATCCAGGTCGGCGCCGTCGATTCGTCGATCTTCGCCGACGGCTCCATCGCCGGCGTGAAGCTCGCGGACGGCGCCGTCACGTCCCTCAAGCTCGCCACCGATGCGGTCGCCAACGTGAACGTCGCCGACAACGCGATCGCCAACGCGGAGCTGGCCGACAACGCCGTCAACACGGCGGAGATCGCGGCGAACGCCGTCACCGGCGCCAAGATCGCCGCGGGCACCATCGTCGGCAGCACGCACATCCAGGTCGGATCGATCCCTGGCGCGCAGCTCGTGAACGGCGCCGTCACCTCCGCCAAGATCGCCGTGGGCGGGGTCGCGACCGCGAACATCCTCGACTCCAACGTGACGAGCATCAAGATCGCCGACCTCGGAGTGGCGACCGCCGACCTCGCGGACAACGCGGTGACCAACGTGAAGGTCGCCGACAACGCGATCGGCTCGGCCGAGGTGGCCGATGGATCCATCGCGATCGGCGACCTCGACGCGTCGCTGCAGTCGATGGTCGCGGTGAACGTCTACAAGGTCTCGGGGGCGCCCGTCGCGTTGGTGGCGGGCGTCGCCGGCGCAGCGTTCGACGTGTCCTGCAACGACGCGAACGACGTCGTCCTCGGCGGCGGCGCCGCGGCGTCCGGATCGTTCGCGGCGGACGGCGGGCGCGTGGTGCTGTCCTATCCCGTCTCCACGAACATGTGGCGCACCCGCCTCGCGTCCACCACCGGCGCCGGCTGGACCGTGACGCCGTACGCCACCTGCCTCACGGTCGGTTAGGCCCCCTGCGGGTAGGAGCCCTCCCGAATCGGTTCCGGGGAGGGGCGTCGTGGCAGTAGCGGTCGTGGGGATGCACAGGTCGGGGACCTCGATGGTCACCCGGATGCTGGCCGCGTGCGGGCTGCAGCTCGGCCCGTTGCACGAGCTGATCGGACCGAGCAGCGAGAACCCCGCGGGCTACTGGGAACGGCGTCCGATCGTCGCGCTCGACGACGCCCTGCTCGAGGTGCTGGGGATGGCGTGGGACCACGCGCCGCACCCGCTCGACGCGGACTGGCTGGAGCGGCCTGACGTGCAGGCACTGCTCGGGGAGGCGCGCGAGCTCGTCGCCGGCTTCGGCACCGACGCGACCTGGGGCTGGAAGGACCCGCGCTCCTCGTTCACCGTCCCGTTCTGGGAGGCCGCCATCGGGTCGCAGGTGGCGGTCGTGGTGTGCGCTCGCAACCCGCTCGACGTGGCCGGGTCACTCGAGCGGCGCGGCAGGATGAGCGAGCGCCTGGCCATCCAGCTCTGGCAGGCCTACACCGAGGCGGCGCTCGGGCTGCGCACCGGGAGGCGCCACGTCGTCACGCACTACGACGCCTACTTCGCCGACCCGCACGCGGAGATCGCCCGCGTGTGCCAGGCGGTCGGCCTCGCGCCGACCGCCGAGCAGGTGGCGGTCGCGGCGGCCAGTGCGGACACGAACCACCGCCACTCCAGCCACGGCCTGGCCGCCCTCGTGGAATCGGCAGCGCCCGCCGCCGCCGTCGCCACGTACCTCGAGCTCCTGGCGGAGGCGGGCCCCACGATGACGCAGGTCGCGGCGGGCGATGCCCTCTCGCTGGAGGTCGACGACGAGGGTTTCGACCGGGCAGAGGCGCAGGTGTGGGTCGAGCGCTTCCGCTCCGGAGCGCGCGGGTAGACGTGCCGGGTGGAAGCCCCTCCGAACGTCCTGCTCCTGACCTTCGACAGCTGCCGGTACGACGCGCTGGAGGCGGCGCACACACCCGTGCTCGACAGCTTCGCTGACGTGCTGCCCGCCCGGTCGCCGGCCAGCTACACGTACGCCGCGCACCACTCGTTCTTCGCCGGGCTGCTTCCCAACTGCGACCAGCCGATCCCCTTCTACAACCGGTTCACGCGGCAGCTGCTGGGCCTGCGGGGCGTGGGCGAGACCGCCGTCGCCGCAGGTGCGCTGATCGACGTCGCAAGCGACTGCAACCTCGTCACGGGCTTCCGGGACGAGGGCTGGCAGACGGTCGGCGCCGGCGCGATGAACTGGTTCCGCCAGGCCACCCTGACCACCGGCTTCCAGCACTTCCGCTGGACCGGGACGGACGCCGACGCGCAGGTGGACCACCTGCTCGACCACGTCGATCCGCGGCGGCGCTTCTTCGGGTTCATCAACTTCGGGGAGACGCACGCCCCGTTCAGCTACGCCGGCAAGTCGGGCGCGTGCCCCGTGGACGTGCGCGCGCGGATCATGGGCTGGCCGCCGCAGCGCGGCAGCGGCCCGGTCGGCCGCGACAACCCGGCCTGGGCACACCAGGTAGAGGCCGCGGAGTTCATCGACCGCCGGCTCGCCCGGCTCTTCTCCGCGCTGCCCGCGCACACCGTCGTGATCGCCTGCGGGGACCACGGGGAGTGCTTCGGGGAAGACGGGTTCTGGGGCCACGGCGTCGACCACCCCGTGGTGTACGAGGTGCCCCTCGCGATCTTCCGGCTCGACGGGGAGTCCGTGGGATGACGGTGGTGATGACGCTCCTGGTCCGCAACGAGGCGGACATCCTCGAGGCCAACCTCGCCTTCCACCGGGACGCGGGGATCGACTTCTTCATCGTGACCGACAACCGGTCCACCGACGCGACCCCAGACATCCTGCGCCGCTGGGAGGCCCGCGGCCTGGTGCGGGTGATCGTCGAGGAGGACGACACGTACGCGCAGGGAGCGTGGGTCACGCGGATGGCGCGCCTGGCGGCCACCGAACACGACGCGACCTGGGTCGTCAACGCGGACGCGGACGAGTTCTTCCTGCCTCGGCGAGGTTCCATCCCGGATGCCCTCGCGACACTCC
>JAOPYS010000096.1 GCA_025964465.1 Thermoleophilia bacterium | reverse complement strand
CCGGCAGCCGCATCTGCGGACCGGGCGTCGAGGTAGCCGAGCTGCCGAATGGAGAGCAACCTCGAACGGGCAAACCAACGGCGACGTTGGGGCGCAAAGCCACGGGCCTGCCGCGAGACGGGGCAGGAAGTCGAGCTACCGAAGGGACGCTCGTTGGAAATTTCAACGACGATCTCAGGGGTCCTCATGCGGTGCATGTTGTGGTTCACGGAGTGCATGGTTACGGGTTCGGCCACGGGAGTGGCGGGGCACCGGGCCGGCACGCTCCGGTGACGCAGCACGCTCGCCGGATGACGTGACGACCCGGGATCGAGGCACGCTTTGCTCGGTCAGTCCCCTCCCCCTCCCACCCAGCGATGTTGGGCGCCTCCCCCCCTCCCATGCCCTCCACGCTTGCCGGCGGGTCGGCTCCACCTCGGAGCCGGCCCGCCGTCGTAATTCCGCTTCACGGATCGTGGAAGCTGGTGCACGCTGGTCCCGTACCGCAGCACGCGACGCCCTCAGGGGTCGCGCAGCCATCCGGAAGGCCACGCCGTGTCGCTCACCGCCACATCCGCCCGCTCACGGGCCCGTTCGCTCTTCCTCGGGGGAGCCGTCGCGCTGGCGCTCGTCGCCGCGCCGGCCGCCTCGGCAACCCCGGTGGTGGTGGACGTCGCCGACGGCACGAACCCCGCCACGATCGCCGCGAAGTACGGCGTCGTGCCGGACCAGGTCTTCACCGAGGTCGCGAACGCCTTCTCGGCGGACGTCACCGCCAAGCAGCTCGCCAAGCTCGATGCCGACGGCAGCGTCCAGGAGGTCAACCCTGACGGGGTCGTCGCGCACATCGACCGGCCGACCTTCCAGCTCGCCCGCGGCGCGCGTTTCCGACCCGGCACCAAGCCGTACCTGCCTCCGGCCCAGTTCGAGCAGTACGTGGCGCCGGAGATCCGTCGCATCGGGGCGAACCTGAGCCCGACGGCCGACATCGACGGCATCGACGACCGCCGCGTCGACGCGGACATCGCCATCGTCGACAGCGGCGTCGATCCCTTCAACCCCGACCTCAACGTCGTCGGCGGGTTCGACTGCGTGAAGGGCCCCCGCAGCGACCGCGGCTGGGGTGACCGGGGCGACGGCCACGGCACGGC
The DNA here is from genome assembly GCA_025964465.1 of Thermoleophilia bacterium. GTDB lineage: Bacteria > Actinomycetota > Thermoleophilia > Gaiellales > SKUG01 > JAGQUL01. The sequence continues at coordinate 2,040 of JAOPYS010000096.1, read as the reverse complement.
CACGGCGAGCCTGGCCGCAGCGATCGACAACGGCATCGGCACCGTCGGCGCCGCACCGGGTGCGCGCATCTGGTCGGTCCGGGTCGCGGACCCGTTCGGCAACATCACCGACTCCGCACTGCTGTGCGGCCTCGAGTACGTCTCGCACAACCGCTCGATCGAGGTGGCGAACCTGAGCCTCGCCGGCACCGGCAACCAGACCGGGCCGTGCCTCGACCCGCGCAGGTGGTGGCGTGGGTCCTACGGCCGGCGCAGCGGCATCGACAAGATCCACCAGCGGATCTGCCGCCTCACCAACCGCGGCATCACGGTCGTGGCCGCGGCCGGCAACGACGCCGCCGACGCGTCGGCCTACACGCCGGCGTCCTACGACGAGGTGATCGCGGTCTCCGCCTTCGCCGACTTCGACGGGCTGCCGGGCGGCCTGTCGCCGACCTACCCCGAGTGCCCGCCCACGGAGGCCGACGACCGGTTCGCGACGTTCTCGAACTTCGGGCGCGTGATCGACGTCTCCGCACCGGGCGTCTGCTCGTTCACCGCGGGCCCGGGCGGCCAGTACGGGTACGTCGACGGCACGAGCTTCGCGGCTCCGCTGGTCTCCGGCGGCGCCGCGCTCCTCCTGTCACGACGGCACAACCTCTCGCCGGAACGCGTCCGGGCCCAGATCCGCGAGAGCGCGAAGCCGGGCCCGATCGCGGGCGACACCGATGGGTTCGCCGAGGGGATCCTCGACGTCTCGACGTTCTAGCGGCGGACGGGCGGACCGGTCACGATCGCCACCACGCTCTCCGTGGTGAAGCACGCATCCGACGTGCCGCTGCGGCGGAACGACGTGACGCAGAGCGTGCCGCCGCAGGAGGAGGGGTCGCCGGAGCGGCGGAACGACGTCGAGCAGAGCGAGCCGTCGCAGTACAGCGTCGTTGGGCTGGTCGTCGAGCGGCGGAAGGACGTGGTGCACGTCGAGCCGTTCGATGCGGTGGTGAACCCGGTGGGCGGCGCGGTCGACGTCGCAGCACTCGCCGAACCGGCGAAGGCGAGGCAGATGGCGGCGGACGCAAGTGCGACGAGTGCCCGAAGGCTGGTGTGGATCGACATGGTGCTGTGCTCCCCGTAGACGTGCCGTGGTGGCTGGGCGACCTGCATGAGGCCCCTGGCTGTGCGGACCGGCCTCGCGACCGGGGTGCCTTTGTCATCGGCGGAACAAGCTCCATATCGGCTGCAACTTGAAGAACGTGAGTGGTTTTGCTGCGATCCTCACAACTCGCTTACATCTGGCTCACATTCCCTACCTGTTCACCGATAGCTGACGCGATGACGCCGGACGCCACATCACCGCTCCCCCCGCTGCGCCGGGCGCTGCTGGGGGTCGGTGCAGTCGCAATCGCCGGCGGTTTCGCGTATCCGGTCGTCGCGTCGGTCGCGGGCTGGGGGTCGTCCTCCAACTGGACGATGACGGTCATCCTGGTCCTCGTGGCCATCGTCGCCGCCAACGTGAAGTTCAGCATCGGGTCCGGCAACACGGACGTCACCCCGAACACCGCGGCGATCGTGTTCGCGATCGTGACCTGCTCCCCGGAACAGGCGATGCTGGTGACGATCGCGGGGCTCCTCCCCAACGTCGCGTCCTTCCGGGCGCGCGGGATCGTGCCCAACGCCCAGTCGGCGGGCCTCGGCAGCATCTCGGCACTGTGCGCGGCGTCGATCGTCCACCTGTCGGGCGCCTCGTTCGGTTCGCCCGGGGCAGCGCTCGCGACCGGCGTGCTGTGCACGGCGCTCTGGGTCGTCATCGACTTCGCGGCGTACGCCACCTGGGACCTCATCGAGACCGCGTCGGCGCGGGCCATCGCGCGCTACTTCCGCACGGCGGGTCCGATCGACGTCGCGATGACCGGCACGGCCGTGATGCTCGCAGCGCCCTTCCACGAGACGCCGATCGTCGTGGGCTGCATGCTCGGCGGCTACACCCTGGCCGTCGCCGCGATCTATCGCATCACCGCGAGCGAGCACCTGCACCGCACGAGGTCCGAGCACCTGCGCGAC
>JAOPYS010000093.1 GCA_025964465.1 Thermoleophilia bacterium | reverse complement strand
TGCGCGACGCGGAAGCGGCGCTCTGCGCCGCGGGCGCCCGGTCCGATGCGGACCAGCTGGCCGCGCGCCTGCGCTCACTGGGTGCGACCGCGCAGCGCCGCACCTCGGGGCGCGCGGGCGCCGCTCGCCCGCGCAACGAGGTCGAGGTGACGTCGCAGCTGTCGGCGAGGGAGCTGGAGGTCGCGGTGCTCGCCGCCGACGGCCTGACGACCGCCGAGATCGCCGCGCAGATGCACATCGGCGCCACGTCGGTGAACCGCTACGCCTCCAACGCGTACGGCAAGCTCGGCATCTCCTCGCGCACGCAGCTGGCTCGCTGGGTGCGCGAGCACGCGCACTGAGCGACGACCGCGCGGCTGGACCGACTCGTCATCCGGTGGTACCAATGGAGTGGTCGCGCGTGGGGAACGCGCGGCGCCCCCGGCACGGACGAGCGAGGAACGGGCGGGCGATGAGCGCAGGGTGTGTATCTGGCTGTGGTGGGGCGGTGCCGTTCGCGCCTGCTCCGTCGACGCCCACGCCCTCACCGATCCAGGCGCCGAGCGCCCTGCCGGGAACGCTCGCCGGCGGCCCGCTGACCTCCGGCACGCTGCAGCAGCTCACGTCGCTGCTGGCGCCCGCGCCCGGCACGGAGATGGCGAGGAAGGTCGAGGAGGCGCACCAGATCTCCGCCTTCACCGCGACCACTGGCCCGCCGAGCGCCGAGAGCATGGTCGCTGGTGAGCTGCTGTTCGCCAGCCTCGGCGGCCTCGATCCCACGTCGCAGCACATCCCGCGGCCGTCCGGCCTCACGAGTGCGCGCTACGACATCGTCCCCGACGCGGAGGTGCCGGGAGGCGCCGACGCCTTCTACGACCAGACGTCGCGCACCATCAAGGTGCCCGAGTCGTTCGTGAAGGACCTGCTGGCCGTCGCGGTGCCCGAGCTCGCCGGTCGACCACTCGACGCGCAGACCCTCGCCATCGCGCAGGAGCGCCTGGCGCCCAACCGCATGCCTCGGATGCCCGGTGTCGCCGCACCCGGTGATGCAGCGTTCGCCGCATCGCTCACGCCGGCAAGTCGCCACCGCATCGCGACCGGCATGGCGTTGTTCGTGCACGAGTTCACGCACCTTCGCCAGGACGCCACCGGCGAGCTGGCCCAGTTCGGTTCGACGCTGCCCGCCAACGCGACCGACGAGCAGGTGCGGCGCGAGTACGTGCGCGCCGTGGAGCTGCCGGCCCAGCGCGCCCAGGAGCAGGTGCAGCTGGCCGCGGGCGAGCCGCCGACGCAGAGCGGCTGGCTGACGATGACGGCGTCGGGTCAACCGCTGCCCGAGCAGCAGGCCGTCGACAACATGGTCATCGCGCGCGGCACGCTCGACGAGGACGTCACCACCGGGTTCCGCCTCCCTGGCTTCCGTCTCCCCGGGTTCCGCCTGCCGGGTTTCCGGCTGCCGGGCTCCGAGCTCCCGGGGTTCCGCCTGCCGGGCTCCGAGCTGCCGGGCTTCCGCCTCCCCGGCTCCGAGCTGGTCTGAGCGCTCAGCCGCAGAACTGTTCGAACCACTCGAGCGGGTCGGAGCGCTTGCCCGCGATCCGCGAATCGCAGCGGTAGAAGGCCAGGTAGAGGTCGAGGCGCTCCCCGAGCCGTTCGACGAGCTCGCGAGCGCGCTCGTGCGCCGCCTCGCGGTCGCCTCGGTCCAGCGCGCGCCAGCAGTAGTAGGCGACGTCGTGCAGCTCGACGATCTCGAGCACCGTCTCGTCCGTGACGTGGCGCTCCGCGAGCCGGCGCGCGAGCTGCCCGTGGTTGGGGCCGTGTGCCCCGTCGCGTCGCTGCGCGGTGACCACCTTGCACGCGTCGTGGAGGAGGGCCACCAGGCGCAGCCGTTCGCGCGCGAGGGCGTCTCCGGGGGGTGCGTAGCGCTCGACGTTGTCGAGCACGTCGCGCACGTGGTTGACGACCGGTCCCTCGGGATGGCCCGGGCGCGGCTCGCCCCAGAGCATGCCGTGGATCCAGTCGGGGTCGGCCATGATCGCCGCCTCCACCTCGGTCTCCGCCGGGATGGTGCGACCCAGTTGCGTCTCGAGGGGCCCGCTCACGGGGGGTACCGTACCCCGCCCGTCGGTCAGTCGTGGCGGCGGTGCTGCACGACCGCCGCGCCGAACACCGTGAGGCCCACCACGAGGCCGACGTAGTGCCAGCGGATCGACCGCCGGGTGCGATCGGCGGGGAGGTCGCGCATGCGCGGCGCGTCGGCCGCCGGGGCCTCGCTCGCGACTGCCTCGTCGGGCGTCGGCGTCCGTTCGACCACGGTGCCCTCGATGGCGGTCGCGTTGGCCACCACGTCGCTCACGCGCTTGGCCACGCCCCCCGCACGTTCGACGATGTCGTCGCGCACGGCGTCGAGGCCGTGCCGCTCGATCGCCGCGTTCACGTCACGCAGCGCGGGCGCGGCACGCTGCCACAGGTTGCGGGCGCGGTTGGCGACGTCGCGGGCAGGTTCGGATCCGGGTTCGTCCATGCCTCATCTATACCCCGGCTCGGAGGTGTGCGCCATCGAACAGCGCCGCTCCGGCACCCGTGGGACAACAGTGGTGTACCGCCCGTTACCGTCACAGGGCGACACCCCGGAGGTCCGGGGCTGCACCGGTCCAAACGTCACAGTTGACGCGCGTCGTCACCTCATCCCGAAGACGACGCGCGGCTCAGGTGCAGCCCCGGGCCTCCGACCTCGATTTCCCACGGCGCTCAGGCAGGCCCGGCGCCCAGCGCCGCGGCCGCCGCGCCGATGTCGATGAGCCCGTGGCCGCTGTCGTCGTCCGGCCCGGGGGCCGCGAGGTCGTGGGCCGTGGCGGCAAGCGCCGCCACG
>JAOPYS010000062.1 GCA_025964465.1 Thermoleophilia bacterium | reverse complement strand
GGTGGCGAGGGTCGTTCATGTGGTGCGCTCCCCGGTGCCGCGCCCCACCCGTCTGGGCCATGTGCTCCATGGCCGAGGGCGGGGTCGCAGTCGAGCTTCGTGCACCCGTACCCTACCCGCCCGGGGCCGGGGGGTTCACGCGCGGATCAGGATGGTCCGCTCGGCGCGGCCACGCTCGATGCGCCCTGGGCCGCCCCGTCCGCCCCCGAGCGTGCGAGGGGGATGCCGGCGAGCGTCCCCACGACGGCGCCGGCGTTGATCGCGGCCCAGACGTGGAACCCGCCCATCGCGGACGCGAGCCCGAAGATGCCGGCCATCCCCGCCGTCGCGATGCGGGTCCGGTCGGAGGCCTTCGGGTCGGCGCTGGCGTACAACGACACGCCTGCGGCGGCCAGCCCGAAGAGGCCCGCCTGTGTCTTGATCGGTATCGCTCTCATGGATCCCCCGGCCGTGCGTCCTTCGTTCCCCCCATCCGATGCATCGTCGGTGCCCGCGCCCGTGTTGCAGCCGCGATATCCTCATCCCATGGCCGAACCCGCTCCGCACCGCACGCTCCTGCTCGCCTCGCCCCGAGGTTGGTGCGCGGGCGTCGAGCGCGCCGTCGACGCCGTCGAGCAGGTGCTCGACCTGCACGGCGCGCCCGTGTACGTGCGCAAGCAGATCGTCCACAACATCCACGTGGTCCGCGACCTCGAGGCCAAGGGCGCGATCTTCGTCGACCACCTCAGCCACGTTCCGGTCGGTTCGGTCGTCGTCTACAGCGCGCACGGGGTCTCCCCCGTGGTCCGCGCCAAGGCCGAGGAGCGCGACCTGACGGTGATCGACGCCACCTGCCCGCTCGTCACCAAGGTGCACATGCAGGCGATCAAGTACGCCCGCGCCGGCTACACGATGGTGTTCATCGGCCACGAGGGGCACGAGGAGGTCGAGGGGACGATGGGCGAGGCCCCCGACCACATGGTGCTCGTGCAGGACGAGGCCGACGTGGACCGGCTCGACATCGGCCAGCCCGACAAGCTCGTCTACCTCACGCAGACGACGCTCAGCGTCGACGAGACCGCCAGCATCATCCGGCGCCTCCGCGAGCGGTACCCGCAGATCCAGGGGCCGGAGAAGGAAGACATCTGCTACGCCACGTCCAACCGCCAGGCGGCGGTGAAGGACATGGTCGGCGAGGTGGACGTGCTGCTCGTCATCGGTTCGGCGAACTCCTCCAACACGGTGCGCCTGGCCGACCTCGCCGAGCAGATGGGCACCCCCGCGTACCGCATCGACGACGAGACCGAGATCGACCCGGCCTGGGTCGCCGGCGCCACCACGGTCGGCATCACCTCCGGCGCGAGCGCGCCCGAGACGCTCGTCGACCGCGTGTGCGGCTGGTTCCGCGAGCGCGGCCCGACGTCCGTGCGCCCCTTCGCGGAGGTCGAGGAGGGCGTGCGCTTCATGCCGCCCACCGAGCTGCGCCTCGCGTTGGCGCGCGCCGGCCGCTGACGCTCCCCTGGCCACGGGGGCACCGGGCCATCGACCGTGCCCGGGACGGGTTCGACGGCCGGAGCGAGTGGATCCTCACGAATTGCGGCCTTCGTGCCGATACGCTCCGTGATGCCATCGTCGCCCACACGACGCAGCGTCCCCGTGCGCCCCTGCGCGCGGCGGGCACCCGCTGCCACCACCCGCCTCGGTGAAGCCGGATTCGGCATGCTCGAGCTCGTGGTCGTCATGATCATCGTGGCCATCCTGATGGCCATCGCAGTGTCCTCCTTCGGGGGCGCCAAGAAGAGCTCCGCGTTCAAGGCGGGATCCTCCGCCGCTGCCAGCTACGCCGAGGCTGTCGAGGCGTACATGGCCGACAACGGGCAGGTACCGCCCGCGATCGGGAGCGCGGCGTGGCCCTCGGGTGGCGCCGACCTCCTGGCCGGCCCACGCGACGTGATGCTGCAGGGCCCCGACGGCCGCCCCAAGCCGTACCTCGCCAAGGGAGTGCCCGAGGCGGTCCAGAACGGCACGGTGTCGTTCGGCGCATCCCCTGCTTCGACGGCACAGGCCTCCGTCGCCTATGCGGTGTCCGGCAGCACCTACACGTTGACGGTGACGTCCACCAGGCCCGGGGACGGAGCCCCGCTGAAGTGCGTCGTCACCAACGGGGCATCGATGCCGGCGGGGGCCCGACGATGCGGCTGACCCATCCTCGTGCGGAGTCCGGATTCACGCTCATCGAACTGCTGGTCGCGATGGTGCTGGGCCTGCTCGTGCTCGGTCTCATCGTCGGGGCGATGGTCAACTTCTTCAGTTCGTCCGAACGATCCGGTGCGCGAGCCAAGGCGCAGCGCTCGACCGTCGCGGCGGCCGAGCTGATCACGAGCGACGTGCGATCGATGCACGCCCCGGACCACGAGCCGCGGGCCACGGGCTCCCCGGACAGCTTCCGCGACCTGCTCATGCGCGGACGCAACCCCCTGGGCCTGCGCATCCATGACATCACCGTGGCGACCCCGACCCGGTTCGCCTTCTACGCCGAGCAGGTCAACACCAGCCCGGGGCCCGAGTGCATCCAGTGGCTGGTCGCCGCGACGGGTGCCCTGCAGCGCGAGGTCAGGGCAGGCACTGGTGCCTGCCCCGGCGGCGCGCTGCTGGCCACCACGGAGGTCATGCCCGCGCCCGCAACCGCGGGGGTCGCCGCGGCTACCGCCGCCCCGTCGCCGTTCACGTACGAGCTGCTCGCCCAGCCCACACCCGCTGCGGCGCTCATCAATCCGGATGCGTGCACCACGTCCGTCATCCCCTCGCCGGCAAGCGACCTCCAGCGCGACCAGGTGATCGGCGTGCGCCTGAGCCTCAAGTCGTTCGTCGTCAACCGCACGGCGCGCGGCGACCAGCACCTGCTCACGTCCGCGGCGGTCTCGGGACGCCAGTCGCAGGAGTACCACTACGCGCTCGGGTGCGTCGCGTGATGGGGCCGGCGCGACAGGGCGAACGCGGCATCACCATCGCCATGGCGGTGCTCGCGCTGACGATCATCTCGCTGCTCATGCTGTACATCGGAACCCAGACGCTCAACTCGATGTTCACGGCGCGCAAGAAGCAGGAGCGATCCGTCGGCATGGCGGCGGGCGACAGCGCGGTGGAGAAGTACCGGGCCGCCTTGCAGGCGCACCTCGCCGACGAGGCCAACGGCTTCCAGCTCGACGCCGCTGCGTTGCGCGCACTCGTCGACCAGCAGCCGGGCGCCGACGTCGTCGCCAACGGCCAGACCTCGGTGGCAGCGCACCTGACCCCGGTCCGGGTGCCGGCGAGCTCGCAGTTCACGGTCAAGGAACCCGGCACGGATTCCATCGGCTGGTGGCAGGTGTACGACGTGCTGCCGCCGCGGTACGCGAGCCCGGCCCACGGCGGCACGCCCTCCGACCTCGTGGTGTACATCCGCGCATGGGCCACCGACAAGGGTGGCAGCGGCGCCGTCGTGACGAAGCCGCGGATCTTCCGCGTGGAGTACCGCCCCGGGTACTTCTCCGACTACGAGTCGGTCACCGATGCCCCGTTCATCGTGCGCGACAACCCGTCGTACACCATCAACGGGCCGATCCACAGCAACGGGTACCAGATCACGGACTGGCTGACGATGGGCGGCGGCACGACGCACCGAGGCATCTGGTTCGAGAAGGCACCGACCTGCACCCCCAAGGCGCGGTTCTCGACCTCGCAGGGCGCGCCGATCTCGGTGCCCGGGTGCCCGGCAGCGGCCGGTGCCCAGACCAGCGCACGCCAGATCAGCCTCCTCGGCGTGCAGGACGCCTTCGACCACATGAACCGACGCTGCGGCGCCTACGTGGTGTGCGTGACCGGCGCGGCCCCCTATGACGTCGTGCTCGGCGCCGGTTCGGTGCGCGTCAACGGGCGGAGCTACGGCCTCGTCGGCGGACCCGACAGCGGGAGCCTCGCAGTGCTGCTCGACGGTGACGTCACCGTCCGGGGGGCGCTCTCCTACCAGCCGGGCAAGGCGGGTCGCGTGACCATCGCCACGCGCCGGCGGACGGTCACCGACCGCAACCCGCGCGTGCACCTGCGCGGCGGGGGGACGGTCGGCGGTGCCACCCGGGACCTCGACACGGTCGGCATCATCTCGCAGGGCGACGTGGTGCTCGACGGCCCGGCCCCGGCCGGCCCGAGCTACCCGTGCATGTCCAACATCAATGTCGCCGCCATCGCCCAGGCCGGGTCGGTGACGGTCTCGCCCGAGTTCGTGACGCTGGCTCCTCCGGCCGTCGCGCTCGGCGGACGCGAGTGCAGCGGCGCCGTTCGGTTCCACGGCGCCTTCGCGGGCCACGGGCAGTTCCTCGCATCGATCAAGTGGCCGGACATCGTCAACGGCGGCGTGACCCCGTCCGTCGGCTACAGCAACCCCGCGCTGGACTACAACGACAACCTCTACCTCAATCCCCCGCCATTCTTCCCAGCCGCGACGCCGTGGTCGATGACCCGCGTGAAGGATGCCGACACCAAGTGCCTGATCGGACCGGAAGCAGGTAACCCCGCATGCGAGTGACGAACCAGGGCAGGTCGCGCGAGTCGGCGTTCACGATCGTCGAGGTGCTCGTCGCAGCGCTCGTCATCACCATGGTGTTCGCGGGCGCGATGTACTTCGTGGTCGGTTCCGGGAAGGGACAGCAGCGGACGCTCGTGCGCCAGCGCATGGCAGCGGCGGCCGACGACATCGGCCAGCGCGTGCGCGCCGACAAGGACTGGCTGAAGCAGGTTCCGGCCTGCAAGACCTCGACGTGCGACCTCAGCTCGCGGTTCCCCGTGGCGCCCCCGAAGTCGGGCGATGCCAAGCTCACGGCGTCGGTGAAGGTGTCGCCGGTGGACGGTCGTGGCGACGGCGTCGGCGCAGCGGACGCCGATCACATCGTCCCGGACTTCTTCCGCATCCAGGTCACCGTGTCGATGGCGGCGTCCGAGCAGGCGAAGTGGGGCCACCAGTCCAACTTCGAGACGGTGTCCACGGTCGACGCGACCGCCCTCGGCCGTGCGGTGGGCTCGCTCGTGGTGCAGACGTGCGAGGTCACCAACCAGGTGGACGAGCGCATGTCGTTCGCCGGCTGCGAGGGCGGTGGCGGTTCTCGGCGCGCGATGGAGAAGCAGCCGGCGCCGTGCTCGTCGCTCCCGCCCCTGACCTGGGCGGAGTGGCTCAACAAGCGACCCGTGCTCCCCCACGGGTGCAACGCTGCGTTCGACGCGGCCGACGCCAAGTCGCACGACCTCACGTCCATGCACGTGGCCAGCACCGGCAGCGTGGGATTCACCCTGACGCGTGACGGCAGCGACGGCGGGGGATCCGTGGCCCGCACCTCGGGCGACGCCGACAGCGGTTCGGGCAGCGGCACCTACGTGTTCTCCGGGTTGCCCGCCGGCAGCTACAAGCTCACCGTCTCCCCCGGGGCCGGCCGCGAGCTGTGGAAGTCGCACACCATCCCCTCGGCGGGCGTCGCGTCGGTCCAGGCCAACCAGGAGGCGCGCGCGATGATCGTCGTGCGTCCCAAGCAGGGCGTCGGCGAATACCGCGCACGCTTCTCGCGCGACGTGTACCTGTTCAGCATGGGCACCGAGACCGGGTCGGACACCTACACCGAGAGCGACGGCGTGACGACGGTGCAGACCGTCACGACCTACCTCTACCTCGTCGCCAAGGGCCCCGTGAAGGAGACGTGGGCCGGGCCGGCGTGGAGTGGTCTGCTCGGGATGGAGGCCAAGCCGTTCGACCGCTATCGCGATGCGACCAACAGCGTCTCGCAGCCGCTGACGATGGTCGCATGGGCACCCCGCAAGGCTGCCGACAACGGCTGGGTCACGCTCGGGCCGCTGCCGTCGGGCCTGCACTCGTTGCCGGCGCAGCAGCCGGCACCCGTGCCCCCACCGGACGACACGTGGGGCAGCTTCGGCGGGCGCAGCCAGCAGTGCCTGGGCGGCACGCCGGGCGGGTCGTGTGGCGCGT
>JAOPYS010000050.1 GCA_025964465.1 Thermoleophilia bacterium | reverse complement strand
ACGACGAAGGGCCCGGATTGCTCCGAGCCCCTCGCGTATCTCACATCTCACTCGACGATCAGTGGGCGTGCGCCACCGCGTCGTCGTCGTGACTGTGCGCGTGCGCCTGCGACCCGGCCTGGAAGCTCCGCGCCTCCGGCACGAAGTCCACGAACTCGATGAACGCCATCGGCGCCGCATCGCCCGGGCGCGAGCCCAGCTTGACGATGCGCGTGTAGCCGCCGGGGCGATCCACGAAGCGCGGTGCGATCTCCTCGAACAACCGCTGCACGATCGTCTTCTCGCCGATCGCGCGGGTCGATGCCTTGTCGTGCATGCGCAGCGTGCGCATCACCGTACGGCGGTTGTGCAGGTTGTCGACTCGCGCGCGCGTGACGAGACGCTCCACGTACGGGCGCAGCGACTTGGCCTTGGCCTCGGTCGTGCGGATCCGGCCGTGCGTGATGAGCGCGCCAGCGAGGTTCATGAAGAGGGCGTCGCGGTGAGCCGCGGTTCGGCTCAGCTTGCGTCCTGATCGGCGATGTCGCATGTTCCTGTGTACCTTCCGGGGGCGGTGCGTTGCAGCGGCGGGGCGCGCCGCGTCGTGTCCTAGATGAGCTCGGAGCCGCGCAGTGCGAGGCCGTTGCGCTCGAGGGCTTCCTTGACTTCCTCGATCGACTTCTTGCCGAAGTTCGGAATGGCGGCCAGCTCGGCCTCGCTCTTGGCGATGAGGTCGCCGATCGTCTCGACGCCGACGCGCTTGAGGCAGTTGTAGCTGCGCACGCCCAGGTCGAGCTCCTCGATGAGGATGTTCTCCATGCCCTTCGCGGCGCTGTCCTCCTCGACGGGTGCCGAGGGGAGCAGGTCGGGCAGGGCGCTGGCCGCGTCGATCGTCGCGAAGATCGAGAGCGATCGCGTGAGGATGTTGGCGGCCTCGGTCAGGGCGTCCTTCGGAGCGACCGAACCGTTCGTCGTGATGTCGAACACGAGCTTGTCGTAGTCCGTGCGCTGGCCGACGCGAGCTGCCTCGACGTCGTAGCTGACGCGCTTGACCGGGGAGAAGATCGAGTCGATCGGGATGACGCCGATCGTGGTGTCGTTGCCGCGGTTCTCGTCGGCGCTGGCGTAGCCACGGCCGCGGCGGATGACCACCGTCAGCTCGAGCAGGGCGCCGTCCTCGAGGTTGGCGATCTCCTGCTCGGGGTTGAGCACCTCGAGCTCGGCGGGAGCGTCGATGTCCGCAGCCGTGACGACGGCGGGACCCTCCTTCACGAGCTGGACGCGGATCTCCTCGTCCTCACCGTGGAGCTTGCAGACGACGCGCTTCATGTTGAGCACGATGTCGGTCACGTCCTCGCGGACGCCCTTGATCGTGGAGAACTCGTGGGCGACGCCCTCGATCTTGACGCTCGCGATGGCTGCGCCCTCGAGCGAGGACAGCAGGACGCGGCGGAGGGAGTTGCCGAACGTGTAGCCGAAGCCGCGGTCGAGCGGCTCGACGACGAACCTGCCCCGCGTGTCGTCGACTTCTTCGTGGCTGATCTTCGGGATCTGGAACTCGAGCACCTGGGGTGACCTTCCCTACTGGGTGTATGCGGGGTGTTGCCGGGGGGGTGGAGCGGCGGACATCCGGACGTGCCTTCGACAGGCGCGCCCGGATGCCTGCCGGATTACTTGGAGTAGAGCTCGACGATGAGCTGCTCCTGGACGGGCACGTCGATCTCGTCGCGCTCGGGGATGCGGACGACCTTGCCCGACAGGTTCTCGTGGTCGGCCTGCAGCCATGCGGGGACGCTCGCGACCAGGTCGGTGGCGGAGAGGATGATGTCCTTCGCGCGCTCGTGCTTGAGCGTGAGCTCGTCGCCCGACTTGACCTGGAACGAGGGGATCGTCACCCGTCGACCGTTCACGGCGAAGTGGCCGTGGCGGATCAGCTGGCGAGCCTGGGCGCGGCTGGCGCCGAAGCCGAGGCGGTACACCACGTTGTCGAGGCGCTGCTCGAGCAGGCGCAGCAGGTTCTCACCCGTGATGCCCTCTCGGCGCGAGGCCTTCTCGTAGTAGCCGCGGAACTGCTTCTCCAGCAGGCCGTAGTAGCGGCGTGCCTTCTGCTTCTCGCGCAGCTGCGTGAGGTACTCGCTCTGCTTGATGCGCCCGCGACCGTGCTGACCCGGCGGGTAGGCACGGCGCTCGATGGCGCACTTCTCGGTGAGGCAGCGCTCGCCCTTCAGGAAGAGCTTGAGCCCTTCTCGTCGGCAGAGCTTGCATGCGGGGCCGGTGTATCGGGCCATGGTTTTCCTACTCGTCCTTCGCGGGGGTCAGACGCGGCGTCGCGCCTTGGGGCGACAACCGTTGTGGGCCTGGGGGCTGATGTCCTTGACGCTGGTGACCTCGAGGCCGGCGGCCTGGAGGGCACGCACGGCGGTCTCGCGACCGGAGCCCGGTCCGCGCACGAACACCTCGACCTTCTGCAGGCCGTTCTCGATGCCCTGCTTGGCGACGGCCTCGGCGGTGACCTGGGCGGCGAAGGGCGTCGACTTGCGCGAGCCCTTGAAACCGGCGGTGCCGGCGCTGCCCCAGACGATCACGTCGCCCTGGCGGTCCGTGAGCGTCACGAACGTGTTGTTGAACGACGTCTTCACGTACGCGCGACCGACGGGGATGTTCTTCTTGGCCTTGCGGCCGGCCCGGGAGCGGGCCTGCGTCTTGCGGGGCGGTGCCATGTGGGGCGGTGTCCTTGCGTTGCGGGTGGTCTCGTAACGGAGCCGATCGTGCCGGCTCCTGGATCACGCGGGTGAACTACTTGGTGGCCTTCTTCTTGCCGGCCACCGTCTTCTTGGGGCCCTTGCGGGTGCGGGCGTTGGTCTTGGTGGCCTGGCCGCGCACCGGCAGGCCGCGGCGATGGCGGATGCCGCGGTAGCAGGCGATCTCCATGAGGCGCTTGATGTTCTGCGCGCGCTCGCGGCGCAGGTCGCCCTCGACCGTGAGGTTGTTGTCGATGTAGCCGCGCAGCTTCGTGACCTCGTCCTCGGTGAGGTCGCGGATCTTCGCGTTCGGATCGATGCCGCAGTCGGTCAGCGTCTTCTGCGCCGTCGTGAGGCCGATGCCGTAGATGTAGGTGAGGCCGATCTCCGCGCGCTTGTTCGGCGGGAGGTTGATGCCTGAGATTCGTGCCATCTGGTGGTGCTCCTGTCAGCGGTGGGGCGGTCGTGCGTACGCGGGTACTAGCCCTGCCGCTGCTTGTGGTTCGGGTCCTTGCAGATGACGAGCACGCGGCCGTGCCGCCGAATGATGCGGCACTTGTCGCACATGGGCTTGACCGAAGGTCGGACCTTCATCTGGGGACCCTCCAAGGGGGTGTGGGCGTTGTCGAACAAAAGGTGGTGCATCCGCGCCGTGGGGCATGGTGCTGGTGTGGGCCCACCAACGCCCCCGACCGCTCGCGCACGCACGCACAGTCGGGCCACCCTCGGCCGCGAATGACGACTGTATCAGAATCGGTTGGGTAACGCGCAAGGCGACGATCGTGCGGTGCGCAGGGGCTCCCGGCGGAGGATGTTCGACCCCGTCCCCGCCCCGGAGCGGGATGCCCGGTTCGAGCGCGCTACGCCATTCCGAGCATGTCGAAGGCGTTGTCGTGGCCGCGGCCACGCGCCTCCCACCGCGCCTGTGACGCGTCGGAGAGGGCCTGCATGATCGCGTCGCCCTGCCCGTTGCGGGCCGACGACTGCAGCTTGGCGGACTGCCACAGCGCGTCCGCGTCGGCCGGTGCTGCGGTGGCACCGCCGGCGGCCCCGGGCGCGGCGGGTGCGTCGGGGCCCGGGAGGGTCACGCCGTACCGGGCCGCGCGGGCGCGCAGGCCCTCGTCGAGCAGCTTGGCGAAGGAGCTGGCAGAGCGACCGCCGACCGGGGCGTCCCACGGCGCTGCCGCGGGCGAGTTCGATCCGGCAGACCCGCGCAACGCACGTGTGTCCACCAGGCCCGCGAGCGTCGCTCCGATCGATCCGTCCATGGCTGGGTCATCGGTCGTATCGAAGCATCCCGGGACGTCCCGCGGTGCAGCCGCACACCCGTGCAGGCACCGCCGCGCCTACTCCGAGCGCGTGAGGACGAGCGGGCCGTCCTCGGTGATGGCGACAGTGTGCTCCACGTGCGCGGCAAGCGAGCCGACGGCCGTGTAGATCGACCAGCCGTCGGTCGGGTCCTCCACGATGTCGGCGGTGCCGACCGCGATCATCGGCTCGAGCGCGAACACGTAGCCGGGCTCCAGGACGGGGCCCGTCCCGGGGGTGCCGTAGTTGGGCACCTGCGGATCCTCGTGCATGTTGCGACCCACGCCGTGCCCGACGAGCTTGCGGATGACGTGGAACCCCGCGGCCTCCGCCACCTCCTGCACGGCGCGGCCGACGTCGCCGACCGTGCGGCCGGGCTGGCAGGCGGCGATGCCCGCCTCGAGGGACTCGTACGAGATGTCGATCAGGCGCTGGGCCTCGCCGCCGCCGGTGCCGCCCACCACGTAGGAGCGCGCCGAGTCCGAGACCCAGCCGCGCAGCGTCACGCCGCAGTCGACGGAGAGCAGGTCGCCCTCGGCGAGCGGCACGTCGTCCGGGATGCCGTGGACGACCTTGTGGTTCACGCTCGTGCACAGCGCGGCGGGGAACCCCTGGTAGCCCTTGAACGTCGGCACGCCGCCGGCCTCGCGGATGAACGCCTCGGCGACCCGGTCGAGCTCGGCCGTCGTGACGCCCGCCTTCACCATCGGGGCGAGCAGGTCGTGCACCTGCGCGAGGACGGCGCCGGAGCGCTGCATGAGCTCGATGTCCTTGCGCGACTTGCGGATGATCACGTGGGGTTCGCTTCCGGCGAGGGTGGTCCCAGAAGCGTACCCGATGCGCGACCGGGCACGAGCGAAGGGAACTGCACAGAACGAAGGAGGACCACCATGGTCGAGCGCGAGGCAGAGGCGATCCGCGACGGGGAACAGGCGGCGGCGGAGCGCCAGCAGGCCGAGGCGGAGATGGAGAACGCGCTCATCGCGCAGAAGCAGGCGGGCATCAACGGCAGCCCCGGCTCGATCGCCGAGCAGGCCGACGGCCAGCCCGGGCACCTCGACGAGGGCGAGGGCGTCATCACCGCCACGCACGACGGCGGCGCCGGCAACACCGACGCGATGGGCGGCAGCACGATCGGCTCGCCGGGCGCGGGCACCGACCCGAGCGAGACCCAGACGTCGGGCCCCGGCGCGATGGACTCCACCACCGAGGGTGGCGTGGAGCTCGAGGGCGAGGAGCGCACGTTCGAGGGCGAGGGCCGGCACGCGCTGGCGGAGTTCGACAACTCCGACCACGCGATCGAGAACGCCTAGGCGGCGACGCCCGGCGTCGCGGCGTCGGTGCCGCGCGCCGGGCGGGCCGACGCACCGAAGCACCCTGCGGCCAGGAGCGCCGCGCTCGCGGCGGAGAGCGCGAACGCCCCATCGGTGCCGGTCCAGCCGATCGCCGCGAGGACGCATGCCGCGACGGCGATGCGGGCGCTGCGGACCCGGGTGCCACGCAGTTGGCCACGGCGGCGGTCGTCGCGCGCGCGCAGGCGCGCGGGAAGCGGACGGATGGCGAGCCACGCCGCGGCGGCCCCGGCGACGGCGAGCAGCACCTCGGCGGCGAGCGTGTGGTCGTCGAATCCGGGCCGGGCGGTCATGGTGCCCTCGACCGAACCCACGACGACGGCGACGACGAGCGCGGCGATGCCCGCGATCCGGGCCCGCCGCGGGGGTGTGTCACTCGCCAGGATTCCGGCCAACACGATCGCCACCGGGAGCCCTGCGAGCCGGGTCGCGAGCCACGCCGCGAGCCCGACGAGCACCAGGAGGTCGAGGCGGGTCGGCGCGTCACCGACCGATCGCGTCGCGATCCGCGCGACCAGCAGCACGCCCGCGCACGCGAGCAGGTCGGTGTCGGCCGGTATGGCGAAGCAGACCGCCGCGAAGGGCGCGGCCGCGGCGGCGCCGCGAAGGCCCGGGGCCAGCTCGCGCG
>JAOPYS010000046.1 GCA_025964465.1 Thermoleophilia bacterium | reverse complement strand
CCGCACGCTCGGCGAGGCCGCCAGCGGACCGGCAGACCCCGGCCGCCTCGCCGCGCGCCGGGCGCGGAGGGGTCGATGAGCGGCGCCCGTGCAGAGCTGCGCGCCGGGGCGATGGTCTGGCGTCGCGAGCTGCTCGCCTACCGGCGCAGCCCCGTGCGCCTGCTCGTCACGCTCGCCCTGCCGGTGGTCTTCCTGTTCGTCCAGGGCACCGGCCTGCAGGCCGCGGCGCAGGCGGTCGGTGGCGTCGACTACCGCTCCTACATCTACCCGGGCATCGTCGCGCTCGCGATCATCATGCCGTCGTTCCTCGGCGCCGGGTCGGTCGTCTACGACCGCGAGTTCGGGTTCCTGCGCGAGATGCTCGCGGCCCCCGCCCGCCGTTCCACGATCCTGCTGGGCAAGGCCGCCGGCGCCGCCACCGTCGCCACGCTGCACGGCGCGCTGCTGGTCGCACTCGCCGGGCTCGTCGACGCCCCCTACGACGCGCACCTCGTCCTCGGCCTGCTGGGGCTGTGCCTGCTGACGTCGTTCACGCTCGTGGCGATCGGGCTGCTCGTCGCGACGTTCGTCACGCAGTTCCAGGCGTACATGGCGATCGTCAACCTGCTCGCGCTGCCCATGCTGCTCGCCTCGGGCGCGATGTTCCCCCTGTCGGGCCTGCCGACGTGGCTCGCGGTGGTGACCCGGCTCGATCCGCTGGCCTACGCCGTCGACCCCATGCGCCGCATCGTCTTCGCACGACTGGACTTCTCCGAGCCCACCGCGCAGCAGGTCTGGCTGGTGCCCTCCGAGCCGCGCGTGACGTGGGGGACGCAGGTCGTGCCGGCCTGGAGCGAGGTCGCCATCCTCGCCCTGCTCGCGATCGGGGCGCTCGCGTGGGCGATCCGGCGCTTCGAGCGCGCGTGATGCGGGAATGATCCCCGAGGTCTCGCCCTGCGCGTCCCCACGGGCGCGCTATATTGGGCGGGATACCACCGACAGGAGAGGAGGCCCGCCATGTGGGTCAAGCCGACCTTCACCAAGCTCGAGCTCGCGTCGGAAGTGACGCTCTACCGCCACGCGCGATAGTCCACGGCATCGAGCATCGAACGGCCTCGACACACCGTCGAGGCCGTTCGACGTTTTCGTGACCACTTCCCCGGGCTCCGGCGCTGCGACCTCTAGGCTCGAGGCATGCGAATCCGGATCCTCGGCTCCGCCGCCGGCGGCGGCTCCCCCCAGTGGAACTGCAACTGCGCGACGTGTGCCGCGGTGCGCGCCGGCGAGCCCGGCACCGAACACCGCACGCAGTCGTCGATCGCGCTGCGTGGCGCCGAGGGTGGGTGGGTCCTCGTCAACGCCTCCCCCGACCTGCGCCAGCAGGTGGAGCGCATGGGCGACGTGGAGCGCAGCTCGCTGCGCAGCTCGCCCTTCGTCGGCGTGGTGCTCACCGACGCGGAGATCGACCACGCCGCCGGGCTGCTCCTGCTGCGCGAATCGGGCGAGCCGCTGCGCGTGCACTCCACCGACGAGGTGCGCGCGACCCTGACCGACGACTACCCGCTCCTGCGCATGCTCGACGACTGGTGCGGCATCGCGTGGACGGCGTTGGAGCCGGGGGTCGAGCTGCAGCTGCCCGGCACGTCGCTCGTGGTCGAGCCGTTCGTCACCGGCGAGGACCCACCCCGGTTCCGTCGCGCCGCACCCGTCGGCCCGGGCGCCTCGATCGGCCTCGTAGTGCGCGACGCAGCCGACCCCACGGCCGGGCGCCTCACCTACTGCCCCTCGCTCGAGGCGTGGACGGCCGAGATCGAGGAGCGCTTCCGCGCGAGTCGGCTCGTGCTGGTCGACGGCACGTTCTGGTCCAACGACGAGCTGGTGGGCGCCGGCATCGGCACGCGCGACGCGCGTGCCATGGGGCACCTGCCGATGGACGGGCCCGACGGCACGCGCGAGCGGCTCGCGAGCCTCGACGCACAGGTGGTCTACGTGCACCTCAACAACTCCAACCCGGTGCTGCTGGCGCACGCTCCCGAGCGGGCGCTGCTCGACGCCGCGGACCTTGCAGTAGGGTTCGATGGGATGGAGCTGGAGCTGGCATGAGCACGACCGTGGACCGCCCCGGCACCGAGGACGCCCAGGCTGCGTGGAGCCGCGAGGCCTTCACCGAACGGCTGCGCGCCCAGGGCTCGGCGTACCACGACCGCCACCCCTTCCACGTGCGGATGAACGCCGGCGAGCTGACCCGGGACGAGCTGCGGCGCTGGGTGGCCAATCGCTTCGCCTACCAGCAGGTCATCCCCCGCAAGGACGCGGCCATCCTCGCGAACTGCCCCGATGCGGCGGTGCGACGACGCTGGATCAGCCGCATCGTCGACCACGACGGCACCGAGGAGCATCCCGGCGGCATCGAGTCGTGGCTGCGCCTGGGGGAGGCGATCGGCGTCCCGCGCGAGGAGCTGCTGGACGAGCGCCACCTGCTCCCCGGCGTGCGCTTCTCCGTCGGCGCGTACCTGGAGTTCTGTCGCCTGCAGCCGTGGATCATCGCGGTCGCGTCGTCGCTGACCGAGCTGTTCGGCCCCGACGCGATCCGCGTGCGCCTCGCCGCGATGGAACGCCACTACGAGTGGATCGACCCGGCCGGCTTCGAGTACTTCCGCACGCGCCTGCGGCTGGCGCCCGTCGACGCGCAGGAGGCGCTCGAGCTCGTGCTCGAGCACTGCACGCGTCGTGACCAGCAGGAGGCCGCGGTGGCGGCCCTCGCGTTCAAGTGCGACCTGCTGTGGGCGCAGCTGGACGCCATCGACGCCGGTGACACCACCGCGGCCGCCCGGGGCGCGCGATGAGCGCCGCCGACGCCACGCGGCGACCCACGCTCGCCAGCGGCGTGCGCCTGCACCGCGACACCGTCCGCGAGCGCGACGTGCTGCTGTTCCCCGAGGGCGCACTCGTCCTGAACGAGACGGCGGCTGAGGTGCTGGCGCTGTGCGACGGTGAGCGCACCGTCGCACAGATCGCCGCCGTGCTGTCGGAGCGCTACGGTGGCGCCGACCTGCTCGCCGACGTCGTGGAGCTGCTCGACGGCATCGTTGCGGAGGGCCTGATGGACCGCGACGACGATGCCTGACCCCGCCCCCACCCCAGCCGCACCGATCCCCTTCCCGCTGCTGCTCGTGGCAGAGCTCTCGTACGTGTGCCCCCTGCACTGCCCGTACTGCTCCAACCCGACCGGCATCGTGGGCGCCCGCCGCAGCGCTGAGCTGCCCACGGCCGACTGGACCCGCGTGTTCCGCGAGGCCTCGGCGCTCGGCGTGCTGCAGCTCGCGCTGACGGGTGGCGAGCCCCTGCTGCGCCGCGACCTGGAGGAACTGTGCTCCGCCAGCCGTGACGCCGGCCTGTACTCCACCCTCGTCACCTCCGCCCTCCCCGCGCTCGACACGCGCGTGGAGGCGCTGCGCGACGCCGGCCTCGACCACGTGCAGGTCAGCATCCAGCACGCGGACCGCGAGCGTTCCGACGTCATCGGCGGCGCCGTCTCCTTCGACGCGAAGCTGGCCGCCGCGCGCGCCGTGCGAGAGCTGGGCATGCCGCTCACGATCAACGTGGTGCTGCACCGCGACAACCTCGACGACGTGGACGAGATCATCGAGCTCGCCGCCGGCCTCGGGGCACGCCGCCTCGAGTTGGCGAACACGCAGTACCACGGGTGGGCGGCGGTCAACAAGCAGGCCCTGATGCCGACCCGCGCCCAGGTCGAGCGGGGCGAGCGGATCGTCGAGGCGGCCCGCGAGCGGCTCGGCGCGCGCATGGAGATCCTCTGGGTGCTGCCCGACCACTTCGAGGACCTGCCCAAGCCCTGCATGGGTGGATGGGGCAGCGACGCGATCATCATCGACCCCACCGGCCGCGTGCTGCCCTGCCAGTCGGCAGCGACGCTGCCGGGCCTGCCGGTCGAGCGCGTCACGGACAGCTCGCTCGAGCAGGTCTGGTTCGACTCCGAGCTGTTCAACCGCTACCGCGGCCACGCCTGGATGCAGGAACCGTGCCGCAGCTGCCCGCTCGGCCGCCAGGACGTCGACCACGGCGGCTGTCGCTGCCAGGCGTTCGCGCTGACGGGCGACGCCGCAGCCACCGACCCGGTGTGCCACCTGTCCCCGCACCACGCCGCGCTCGTGGCCGACCGCGATCGGATCCTCGCGGCCGCGGAGAAGAACGAGCGCCCGCCGTACCGGTATCGGACGACGAGCGCTCGTCAGAGCTGAGTTGTCACCGCGTCGCTAGAGCGAGGCGACGTACTTCGCCACGGCCGCGATCTGCTCGTCGCTGAGCGTGTCGCCGAATGCCGGCATGCCGCCCCCGCCGTGCTCCACCTGGTTGGTGATGTGCTGGATGTCGTCCTGGTTCGTGATGTCCGGGCCGCCGTTGCCGCCCTTCGCACCCGCACCGTGGCAGACGCTGCAGTTGTTGCCGAACACCTCGGCGCCGTTCACGTCGGACGTGTTCTCCGTGGTGCCGTCGTCCTCGCCGGCCTTGTTCTCGCCCGGCTGCTCCTCGTTGTTGTTCGCCGAGTCGCCGCCGTTCGCGTTGGTGTCCGTGTCGCCGGCGTTGTCCGACGGGGTCGCACCGCCGGCCTTGGCGTCGGCGACGTCGCAGTCGGTCGCCTCACCCGCGTGCTTGCCACACTCGGGGCTGCCCTCGAGGCCGGCGAACTGCTCGAGCTTGCCGTCGAGGGAGAACAGCCAGAGGTTGTCACCGTGGACGGTCGCCGCCAGCGAGTTGCCGCCGGCCACCACCGCGATGTACTCCTTGCCGTCGTGCTCGAAGGGCGTGACCGTCGAGTTCGCTCCCGCACCGGTCTGGAAGCTCCACAGCAGGTCGCCCTTGTCGGCGCTGTACGCCTCGAGCTCACCCGTGTTGCGTCCCACGAAGACCAGGTTGCCGGCCGTCGTCACCGAGCCCGAGTAGCAACTCTCGTTGAAGTCCTTCTTCCACTTGATGGAGCCGTCCTTCGTGTCGATCGCCGCCAGGCTGCCGGGCGTGCTGAACGGCAGGGCCGTCAGGATCGAGCCGATGCGCACCTCGCCCGGCTTGACCGCGTCGACGCCCGACGGGAACACACCCTCGACACCGTTCGTGCTGCACACGTACATGTACTTGGTGTCGGGGCTGTAGCTCGAGGGCTGCCAGTTCGTGCCGCCCGTCGCGCCGTTGGCGATGACCGCGACCGTCTTGGAGTCGCCCGGCTGGAACACCGAACCTGCCGTGCCCGTGCCGCGCACGATCTTCAGGTTCTTGCCCTCGGGGTTGTCGCGCACCATCTTGGAGACGGTGGCGAACTCCTTGTCGTCGATCTCGTGGTCGCTGAACGACGGGTACTTCGGGATCGGCTGTGTCTCCGCCGTCTTCTGCTGCGCGCTCTGGGGGACCGGGGTCTCCTCGATGTCCCAGATCGGCTTGCCGGTCTTGCGGTTGAGCGCGTAGACCCAGCCGGTCTTGGCCGCCTCGGCGATGGCCGGCACCTTCTTGCCGTCCACCTTCGCGTCGAACAGCACCGTCGGGCTGGGCATGTCGTAGTCCCAGATGTCGTGGTGCACGGCCTGCCAGTGCCACTTGTACTCGCCGGTCTTCACGTCGAGCGCGACGAACGAGCTGGAGTAGAGGTTGTCGCCCGCGCGAGCCGAACCGTCGACGTCCGGGTTCGCGTTGCCGGTGGTGAAGTAGATCATCCCGAGCTTCGGGTCGATCGACGGCGTCTGCCAGATCGGGGCACCGCCGGTGAGGGCGCTGTCACCCGCCCACGTGGAGCTGGCCTTGGGGTCCTGCGGGCCGTTGTCGTCCTGGCTCGGATCGGCCACGGTGTAGAAGCGCCAGTCCTCCTTGCCCGTCTTCGCGTCGAGCGCGGTGAGGCGGCCGCGGACGCCGAACTCGCCGCCCGTGATGCCCGTGTAGATCTTGCCGTCGTAGTAGAGGGGCGCTGCCGTGATGCCGGCGTTGTCCTTCTTCCAGTTGGCGACCTCGACGTCCCAGGCGACCTTGCCGGTCTCCTGGTCCAGGGCGACCATGTGGCCGTCCAGCTTGCCGATGTACACCTTGCCGTCGCCGATGGCGACGCCGCGGCTGAGCCAGCCACAGCAGACGGTGGAGATGGTGGGGTCGAGGTTGCCCTCGTACTTCCACTTCTCCTTGCCGGTCTTCACGTCGACCGCGAACACGTCGTCCTCGCCGGTCGGGACGTAGAGCGTGCCGTTGTACTCGATCGGCTGCTCCTCGTGGGAGTACTTGGCCTCGATGCCGGAGTTGAGGTCGACCTTCCACTCACCCTTGAGGTCCTTGACGTTGCCGTCGTTGATGTCGTCCAGCGGCGAGTAGCGCTGGTTCGCGACGGTGCCGCCGTTCGTGATCCAGTTGTCCGTCGGCAGCGCCGTCAGGTACTTGGCGTCGAAGTTCGGGAACGTGTCGGGGAAGTCGAGCTTCGCGGCCTTGGCCGACGAGTCGCCGCCGTCCGAGTCGGAGTTGCTGTCGCTGCCACAGGCTGCGACGAACAGGGCCAGCACGCTCAGCAGCAGCGGAACGAACCATCGCTCCCACTGTCGGCGGCCGCTGGGCGAGGTTGTCTTCGGGTGCTGCACTGTGATTCCTCCACGCGCTCGACACAGACGCCGGTTCACCCGGCAACGGCCCGTGTATACCACTCT
>JAOPYS010000032.1 GCA_025964465.1 Thermoleophilia bacterium | reverse complement strand
CGTGCGCATCGGCGACGATCTGGTCGCGCGCCTTGAGGGCAAGAGCTCGCTCGGTCGCCTCGGCCTGCTGATCCATTCGACCGCGGGCTTCATCGACCCGGGGTTCGAGGGCACGATCACGCTCGAGCTGTCGAACGTGGCCACCCTGCCGATCACGCTGTACCCCGGCATGAAGATCGGCCAGATCAGCTTCCTGCAGATGACCACCCCGGCCGACAACCCCTACGGCAGCGGCGACCTCGCCGGCACCTCCAAGTACAAGGGCCAGGTCGAGCCCACCGAGTCGCGCTACCACCTCAACTTCACCTGACCCGCCCCCCTCCTCCCGACTATGAGGTCGAAACTCCCGCTGAGCGGGAGCTGCGCCGGGCGAGTGAGGATCCGCCAGAGCCATCAGCAAGGAATGCAGCGACGAGGTGGAGCGCCCTGGGGAGTTCGCGCCACACGGCCAAGGACGGGAGGCGGAGCGTCTCGATCCCGACCGCGCGGTGCCGTTCGTCGATCTCGTGATCACGCGCCCGCGCCTCAGGCGAGTCGTGGTCGGGGCCATCGACTTCGACGACCTTCCCGAGCCGGAGCCACGCGAAGTCAGGCTCGACGTCCGGGAGCCCGGTGCAGCCACGGGTGTTGACGACCGGCTCCGGGAATCTGGCCCGGCGAACCCCTGCGAGGAAGAGATCCTCGGACGCGCCACGAGTTCCGGCGCTCCCTTCCTCCCAGAAGTGGAGTGCCCACCGTGCAGTGCCGTTTCCGGGGGCGCGCGGGTGATCACGGACCAAGAACGCGAAATGCTCGATGTCGAGAAGCCCGAGGCGTGCAGACGAGCGCATGATGTAGACGATCTCGTGCGGCGTGAGCACGCGCCCAAGGTGATGACACGTGCGGGTCATCGTCAGGAAGCGAAGGTCACCGACCGGGCGAACGTCGCGGTCACTCAGTGCCGCTGTCTGGTGGAAGACCATGTCAGGACGCGCGCCGCGGTTGTGCCGCGTGGGGGCGATGAAGTGCAGCCGCGTGTCTCGTGAACGATCCCAACCCGCCTGGAGCCGAGCCGACGTGACGGAGGCGATCGCACACCGGTCGCCGCCGACCCGGAGTCCGAGCCGCAGGAGCGTCGCCTCGTCGAGCTCGATCGATCCAGGCACGTAGAGACCTTGGAACGGTCGATCCAGCTGGCCGCTGCTCACGAAACGGGAGAGTGTCGACCGACCGACCCCCGCGGCCTGCGCAAGGTGGTTGTCGAAGATGTTGCCGTGGTCGCCGAGCAAGCGCGCGATGCGCGCTCCCATCGATCTCGTGTCGTGATCCATCCGACGATCGTGCCGGACGAGATGTCACGCAAGACGCGCGCTCTGTCACAACCCTGTGACAACTGCAGCGGTTGCCGGTCGTGCGGCACGCTCTGCCGCGACCCCACTCGCCCGGTGTGGCTCCCGCTCAGCGGGAGTTTCGACCTCATAGTGCGGACCGGGGAGGTGAGGCGGAAACGCCGAGCGCCCGGCACGGGGCCGGGCGATCAGCTTGCGAGGGAGGGGATACCGCGTTCGAGCGCGTTGCTGCAGATGAGGACCGTCAGGCGTCTGCAATCGGTGCGGTCGGCGCGCGGCGGAGACCAAGCCGCCGTAGGTGCGCGCTGACCGCGTCGCGATCGAACTCAGTATCCCCGGAACAGGCGCTTGAACCAGCCCGTGATCCCGGTGTCCTTCTGGACGTACAGCACACCGGTCGCCGGGTCGACGAACGAGTTGCCCGGCGAGTTCCAGCTGCCCAGGAGGCTGCTGCCGCCGATGCCGCCGAACAGCCCGCCGCCCTGCTGCGGGACGACGATGTTGTAGATCTTGTTCGTGTACTGGTTCTCGTTCGTCACCGACTGGTTGACGTTGCCGTTGGGGGCGAGCGCCGTCTGGTTGGTGGCGTTGACCTGCGGATGCCCGCCGCTGCCACCGAGGCCGGTGAGCTGCGGGGTGCCGCCGTAGGTGCTCGGGGCGTACGTGCCGGGGCCCATGATCGGCTGGACGCCGGTCGCGGGGTTGGTGCCGTCGTACGGGCTCGCGAGCGCCGTCATCGGGAGCGACTGTGCGGCGGTGACGCCGGATGTCGCGGGGTTGATCGAAGCCATGATGGCCCTTCCTCCTGTCAGCCCCGGCGGTGTGCCGGGATCTCCTCCACTCGGTGCAGGGCGGGCGGTGAAGCCAACCTGCAACCGTGTGTCGCTGGAGGGACGGCGCGACGTTGCGCGGTGGAGGGGGACAGAGCGGCCACGCACCGGTCGCCCGGGTGGCCGTCGGTGGCCGCAGGAGGATGCACTGCGTCCAGAACCCGCCTGTGTGCGGGTCTTTCGTCGACGAGGAGGTGAACCGTCAGTGGCCTCGTCGAGTCGTGCGATCGGCGCGAAAAGCGGCCTCGGGCCGGGCCGTTGCCGCGGTGCGACAGCTCGCCCCCGCGCGCGACGGACGGTCGCCGTGCGCGGGGAGCGAGGAGCTGTCGACGGCCGCGGCCCGACGAGAGGCACGCACCAGGGGCGGGAAAACCTGCCGTGTCCTAGATGAGCGCGCCGAGGAGGCCGGAGAGGAACCCGCCGCCACCGAACCCGGTCTGCGGGTAGCCGTAGCCGTACGGCGGTGCGGTCTGCTGCTGGGACGAGACGTTGAGGACGTTGGAGTTCGTCACGCTCTGGCTCGCGGCGCCCGCCGACGTCTGGTTCGTGACGTTGCTCTGCCCGGATCCGGGGAACCCGCCGGAGAAGTTGCCGATGGGTGCACCACCGATCGGCAGCCCGCCCATGGGGACGCCACCGTACGGCACGCCGCCGAGGGGAACACCGCCGAGCGGGATGCCGCCCATCGGGATGCCGGCCGCCAGGCCGCCGAGGCCGTAACCGACGCCCGCCGCTGCCGGCAGGCCGTAGCCGCCGGCGCCGTAGGGCGAGAGCTGCGCTGCCGCGTACGGGTTCTTGAGCCGCTCCTCGAGCCGGACCTTGTCGAGCCGCTCGTTCCACAGCGCCCGCTCGTAGCCGAGCTGCAGGCTGGAGACCTGCTTCTGCGTCTGCAGCCTCGAGTTGAAGTAGGTCGACGCGCTGACCGCGCCCTGACCGCCGAGGGTGTTCATGCCGAGGCCGCCGAGGGCGCCGGTCTGGGGGTACACACGGATGCGTACGGACATGGTGTTGCCTCCTGGTGTGCGCTGGTCCGTCCCGCGGGGATTGGTGACGCGGGGGGGTGTGGACCAGCAGCTGGTGCGAGGGTGGACCTGCCGCCTGCCTGGTTCCCATGGCGCCCTCCTCGCCGCAGTGGCGAGCAGGCCGTCATCGCCATGGGGGCGAGTGACATGTCTCACCGGTCCATCGCAACGCCCCCCGCGGCGAGTGTCAGGTGCGGGGCGTGCTTGGCGCGGTGCGGCCGCGGCGTGGCCATGCGCGGCCACGACCGGCGCTCAGGGTGTCAGTCGGAAGAAGCGGTACGTGCTCTTCGCGCCGTCCGCCGCGGGGATCAGCGGGAAGATCGTGCGCGCGCGCCACGTGCCTGCAGAGATGAATCGCCCGGGGACCTTCACGACGTAGCGGCCCCCGGCCGTCGTCACGATGGGTCGCGACAGCGAGAGCACCCACTTCGTGCCGCGCAGGTGCTCGAAGAACACGGTGCCGCGCACGTTCGCGCGGGCGGGCCGCAGCCCGCCGCCGACCTGCACGGTCGACGCGCGTGTGTCCGCACAGGCGCGCGCCAGCGTCGTTCCGCAGCGTCGCACGAACGAGCGCGCGTTCTCGAGCCGGATCGTCGTGGTCTGCACCACGCGACCGATGAGCCGCGCCGCGCTCACGGCCACGCCCGGCTTCGCGCCGCCGCCGACGGTCGCGGTCACCTCGCACCGGAGCGCGGCACCCGCGTCCGCGATGGTCAGCGCGTACGCGGCGGCGGTCGCGCTGGAGACGACGATCCCGTCGCGTGACCACCGGTACGTGAAGGACGGTGACAGCGTCCACGTGCCCGTCGCGCAGTGCACGACGGACGGCGGGCGAGCCGTGCCTGCGACGGTGGGCAGCGCAGTGTTGACCGGTGACGCCGCCGCGACGGGCGGCGTGGTGGCGGGTGGCGTGACGACCGGCGGCGGGGGTGGCGCAGCGACCGCGACTGCGGTCGACACCGTCTGCTGCCCGAGTGACGCAGTGACCGTCGCGGTGCCCGCAGCGGGCGGCGCCGTGAACGTCGCGGTCGCCACGCCGTCCACCAGCGGTGCGGTCGCGGTGATCGTGCCGGCATTGGATCCGAAGGTGACCATGGTGCCGTCCGGGAGCGGGTCGCCGCCGGCGACCGTGCGCCCGAGCGCATCGCGTGTGACCGAGGCCTGCACGGTCGTGGTGCCGGAGGGTGTCGTCGAGGCCGGGGCCGCTGCAACCTCGAGCACGATCCACGGATCGGCGTCGACAGCACCGACGGCCGCCGCGCCCGCCAAGTTCGAGCACGAGACCATGCCGGGGCCCGCGTTGCACCCGAACCAGTTGTCCTCCGCGGCCACCGCTGGCCCCTCCGAACGGATCCCCGTGGCGACTGAGGCGAGGTCGTTGCGGTGGACCTCGGGTGGTGTTGACGGTGCTGGCCCGGACACGCGCAGGCCGATCGCCGGGCCGACGAGTACGTTCCCGGTTACGGTGACGTCGCCGCCGCCGCCCGCCAGGCCGATCGCGGACTGGGTCGCGGCGATGGCGTTGTCGGCAACTTCGACACCGACCGCGTTGAGCAGCCGGACTCCTACCGCTTCGGACACGATTGTGTTGTCGCGGATCACCAGCGCATAAGCGCCGCGATCCCCGAAGATTCCCCAGCCCGACGTCGCGCCCGGGCGGCTGTTGGCGGTGACCAGATTGCGCTCGACCACGGACGTACCCACCGGGTCGGCGTGTATCCCGCCGACGTTGTCGGTGACGATCGTGTTGCGCAGGACGGTGCCGTCTCCGTCAGGCGTGATGTCGATGCCGGCGCCTGTGGTAGCGCCCGAGACGGTGAAGCCGTCGATCGAGGCGCCCTTGGTGATGGTGAGCGCAGGCCCGCCCGCACCCCCCACCAAGACCGCCTCGCCGGCGCCGCCGGGGCGCGTGCGAGCATCTACGTCGTGC
This sequence comes from Thermoleophilia bacterium, assembly GCA_025964465.1. GTDB lineage: Bacteria > Actinomycetota > Thermoleophilia > Gaiellales > SKUG01 > JAGQUL01. Next base: position 9,781 of record JAOPYS010000032.1, on the reverse strand, counting down.
TGGGGTCCCCGCAGGTACACGGGCTTCGAGATCGTCGTGTTGCCCGTGTACGTGCCGGCAGCAACATCGATCGTGTCCCCGTTGCCCGCGGCGTCCACCGCCGCTTGGATTGTCGAGTAAGGCACGCACGTCCCGCAGACGCTGAGCGTGGCTGCCGGCGCCGTCACCGGGGCCCCGGCAAGCGCGGCGCACAGGACGAGGGCGAGCAGGGACGCAGGAACGAGGCGGGGCAACAGGGGCATGTACCCCCTGTACCCGGTTCAGCCGCGACGATCCCGCCCGCGGCGACGGTCGGCCGCTCCCGAGGCGGCCAGGCGTCGGACGGCGACGTCGGCGAGCTCGAGCCCGGTCACCGTCTCCTCGTCCACGACCTCGTCCGCGCCGGCCTCCGCGAGGTCGTCCACGTAGATGTTGTAGCGGCCGCGCGCCACGATCTCGATGTCCGGCGCCAGCTGCCTCGCCTGCAGGATGATCGTGCGGATCGCCATCGGGTCGGGAATGGTCACGACGAGGATGCGCGCCTCCAGCAGCCCCGCGCGCGCGAGGATCTCCGGCCGCGCTGCGTCCCCGAAGACCACCCGCGTGCCGACCGGCAGGTCGTCGTCGTCGCCGCCGGTCTCCGTGCGCGCGTTGAGCTCCACCACGGTCACCGGCACGCGCGCGCCCGCGAGCGCAGCCGCGACCGCCCGGCCCGACGGCCCGACCCCCACGACGATCGCGTGGCCGCCCGTCGCGTGTTCGACCACCGTCTCCGCCAGCGCCACGTGCGACCCCGCCCGGAGCGAGCGCCGCTGCAGCGTGGCGCCCATCCCGGCGATCACCCACGGCGTGGCGAGCAGCGACACGAGCGACGCGGAGACGAGCAGCCGGAAGGTGTCCTCCTCCACCAGCCCCACGTCCTGCCCCGTGGTGAGCACGGCGAAGGAGAACTCGCCCAGCTGCGCGAGCGCAGCCGCCGTCATCAGCGCTGCCGCCGTGGGGACGCGCGACAGGCGCGCCGCGATCCACGTCACGATCGCCTTGCCGATCACCACGGCGACCACGACGAGCACGATGATGCCGGCGTGGTCGAGCATCCATCCCGCGTCGGCCAGCATGCCGACGTAGGCGAAGAAGATCGCGATGAGCCCCATCCGGATCGGTGCGATCTCGCTGCGCACCTGCGACGCGTAGCTCGCGTCCGCCATCATGATGCCCGCGACGAACCCGCCGAGGGCAGGTGACAGGTCCAGCGCCCAGCACGCGCCGATCGCCCCGAGCGAGACGGTCAGTGACGACACCGCGAGCAGCTCGCGCGCGCCCGACAGCGACTGGAAGACGCGGCGCATGAGCACGCGCTCGACCACGAACACGAGCGCGATCAGTCCGATCAGCTTGCCCAGCGCGACCGCGAGCTGGAGTGCGAACCCACCGTCGCCGCCCGCCGCGTGCGCCCCCGGCAGCAGGGGGATGAGGATGAGCACGAGCACGACGATGACGTCCTGCGCCACGAGGATGCCGGTGGCAACGAGCCCGTGGACGCTGTCGGTCTCCGCGCGGTCGGCGAGCAGGCGGATGACGACGGCCGTGCTCGACAGGCTCACCGCCACGCCGACGACGAACGCCGTGGATCCGTCCACGCCCAGCGCCAGGCACGCCCCGAACGTCGCGGCGCACGTGAGCGCGACCTGCAGGCCGCCCGCCAGCACCGCCGTCGTGCCGAACTTGCGGACCTTCGCGACGGGCAGGTCGAGCCCGACGGTGAACAGCAGCAGCGCGATGCCGACCTCGCCCATGAACGAGAACGAGTCGATGTCGTCGACGATGCCCAGCGAAGACGGCCCGCCCAGGAGCACCCCGGCGAGCAGATAGCCGACGAGGACGTTCTGTCCGAGCCGCTGGGCGGCCAGACCGAACGCGACGCAGGTGCCCAGGACGATCGCAACGTCCGTCAGCACGTCGATCGAGCCGGGCGAGTGCGTCGCCGCGGCCACGACCGTCGACAGGAGCGTCACCCGGCGCCCCAGCTGATCTCGTCCACGCCTTCCCAGCCTGCGGGGGCGGTGGTGCCGGCGTGCTCGTGCATGCCCATCTTCACCACGACGAGCCCGAGCAGCGCGCACTTGAGGCGCACGGGGGTGAGGTCGATGCCGATCAGCTCGACGATGTCCTCGCGCGTCATCGCCGCGACGTCGTCGAGCGTCTTGCCCACGAGCTCGTCGGTGAGGATGGACATGGACGCCTGGCTGATCGCGCAGCCCTGGCCCGTGAACCGGACCTCGCCCACGCGACCCTCGTCGTCGATCGCGACCTGCACGTGCAGCTCGTCGCCGCACAGCGGGTTCTGCCCCTCCGCCTCGAACGTCGGCTCCGCGAGGGTGCCGTAGTTCTGCGGGTTGCGGTAGTGCTCGAGGATCAGTTCGCGGTACATGTCGTCCATCAGGACCTCCGTGCCGTCACCCTATCGCGGGCGTCGCGCGGGCCCGGCCTCAGGTGAGGCCGAACACTCGGCGAACCTCACCGAGCCCGTCGATGAGGCGGTCGACGTCCTCGCGCGTGTTGTAGGCGTAGACGCTCGCGCGGGCGGTGGCGTGGATGCCGAGACGCTTCATGAGCGGCTGGGTGCAGTGGTGGCCGGCGCGCACGTTCACGTCCTGCGTGTCGAGCAGCGTCGCGATGTCGTGCGGGTGCGTGCCCTCGAGCGTGAAGGACAGGACGCCGCCGCGCGGCTCGCCGAGCGCCGGGCCCAGCACGCGGAGGCCGGGGACCTCGAGCAGCCGCTCGTGCCCGTAGCGCACGAGCTGGACCTCGTGCGCGTGCACCGCGTCCAGCCCGAGGCCGGTGAGGTACTCGATGGCGGCGCCCATGCCGATGACCTCGGCGATCGCCGGCGTGCCCGCCTCGAACTTCCACGGCAGGTCGTTGAAGGTCGCGCCCGCGTACTCGACGCGGCGGATCATCTCTCCACCGAATTGCCACGGCGGCATCTCAGCCAGCAGCTCCTCGCGACCCCAGAGCGCACCCGCGCCCGTCGGGCCCATGAGCTTGTGTCCGGAGAACGCGAGGAAGTCGATGCCCAGCGCCTGCACGTCGACGGACGTGTGGGGCACGGACTGGGCGCCGTCCACGAGCACGAGCGAACCCTGCGCCTTGGCCCACGGCACGACCAGGTCGAGCGGCGTGATCGTGCCGAGCGAGTTGGAGGCGTGGACCACCGCGACCATGCGCAGGGTGCCGCCGGCGACGAGCGAGTCGAGGTCCGACACGTCGAGCACGCCGTCGTCGTCGACGGGGATGAAGCGCAGCTCGCCCCCCGTCGCGGCGCACGCCTGCTGCCACGGCACGAGATTGGAGTGGTGCTCGAGCTCGGTGGTGAGCACGATGTCGCCGGGGCCGAGGTTGGTGCGTCCCCAGCTGTAGGCCACGAGGTTGATCGCCTCGGTGGTGCCGCGCGTGAAGATCACCTCGCGCGGCGTGCGGGCGTTGAGCAGCGCGCGCACCTGTTCGCGCACCGCCTCGAAGTTCGCCGTCGCGGTCGCCGCGTGCGCGTAGACGCCGCGGTGCACGTTGGCGTAGGCGCCCTCGTAGGTCGCGCGCAACGAGTCGATGACCGCGCGCGGCTTCATCGCGCTGGCGGCACTGTCCAGGAACGCCAACCGCCGGCCCGTATTGGGGCCGGCGGCCAGGATGGGGAAATCGGCGCTGATGCGCTCGGGGTCGAGCGCGGGAACGGCGCCGGGAGCGGCAGGTGCGGGGGATTCGATCATCTGCGAGTGATGATACGTCCGCCCGCGGCCCGCCGCGTCGCGCAGCGCTACTTGTTGTCGCTGCCCTTGTCGTCGGCGGAGCCGCCGTCCTCGGGCGCGTCGTTGCCGCCCTTGTCGTTCGTGTTCGGGTCCGCGGCACCGTCATCCCCGCTCGGCGCGGCGGTCGCCGCCTTCGGCGGGTTCTTGGCAGCGGCCCGCAGCGCCGTGATCGACGAGCGCACCTGCGCGACGCGCGGATCCTTCGGCGGTGCGGCGTTGATGAACACGGTCCAGGCCGCGATCGCGTCCTTGTACTGCTGTGCGTTGGACGCCGCGAGGCCCCAGGCGTAGTAGGCGTTCGCGCGCTCGGCGCCCTTGGCCGTCCGGGCCAGCGATGCCAGCAGCGGCGTCGCCTTCTCGAACTTGTTGGTCGCCATGTACGTGGACGCGAGCATCTGCTGCACGTCGCGGTCGCCCTTGTTGATGTCGACGCACTTCTCGAGCGTGTCGATCGACTTGCCCAGGTTCTTGTCGCGGTCCTTGGGCAGCGGCGCCGGCTTCTTGGGATCGGGCGAGGACGCCGGCGATGCGAGGGCGACGTACGCCATCGCGAGGTTGCGGCAGGCGCCGATGTCCTTGGGCTTGTCGGAGAACGCCTTCTTGGCGTCGCTGACCTGGCTCTTCTTGTTCTCCCGGTCCTCCTTCGCCGTCGGCACCGCGGGCGTCTTGTCCGCTGCCTTCGACGCGGTGGTCTTGGTCTTGGTGTCGGACTTCTTGCTGTCCTTCTTGTTGCTGTCGCCGTCGCTGCCACCGCAGCCGGCCGCGAGCAGGCCGAACGCGATGAGGGACAGGATCGAGAGTCGAAGCTTCACTGGAAATCTCCCATGGAGGTTGTGCGTCGGGCAGGAAGAACCACAGGCCCGACGGCGGGGTGCCTACCCGGATTGTCCGGATGCCTCACACGGGTTCACGGGAGCGGCAACGGGGCCGCGAGCCGCATCAGCTCGTGGGAACGAGATCGGCGACGACGCCGAGGTGGTCCGTGGCCGGTCCGGGGTGCTCCACGCGCGGCACGCCGGTGACGGCGACGTCGGTCACGCCCCAGCCGGCACCGTAGAGGTGGTCGATGCGTGGGGGGTGACCGGCCGCGACGTGGTCGAGGGTCGCGGAGGAGCTCGCCGTGGCCGCACGGTCGCGCGCGTCCGGGGTGCCAGCGCCCGCGAGGGTGTCGAACACGTGCGACAGTCCGCCCCCGACCAGCACGCGGTCGGCCGCGTCCTGCCCCTCGTTGAGGTCGCCGCCGAGCACGATGTGCTGGCCCGAGTACCCCGTCGCGAGCTGGCGCTCGCCGGTGATGGCGTCGACGTACGAGAAGCTGCCGGTCGCGCGGATGTCGTCGAGCATCGGCAGCAGCGCGCCGAGCTGGGCGTCGCGCAGTGGCGCGTCCTCCACGGTGCGGTAGGCGAGGTGCGTCGACACGACGGTGAAGGACGGACGCGAGTCGGGCGCGCGCACGGCGGCGATGCCGGCGCTGCGCGCCTCCTGGCCATCGGCGTTGGGGAGGGCGACGTTCGCGGCCTGGTCGATGGTGAACCCGTTGCGCGTGTAGATGGCGGTGCCGTAGTGCTGCAGGTCGCCCGCCACGGGGTCGCCGACCACGGCCGGCGTGAAGGCGACGTCGTCGGCCTTGATCAGGTGCCCGAAGCTCGACACCATGTCCGTGATGCCGTCCTTTCCCGGCACGAGCGGCCGGTTGCGCAGCTCCTGTGTCAGCACGACGTCCGGGTTGAGCGCGTTCACGTGGCGCGCGACGTCACGCAGCGCCTCGATGCGCTCGTTGGCTGGCCGCAGCGGCTGGTCGCCCGGCACGCCCATGTGCAGGTTGATGGTCAGCACCCGCGTGCCGTTCGCGTCGGTCCGCATCGCGAGCCCGGCCGGCAGCACGCCGTCCATCGGTGGCGCGAGCCGTCCGAGCAGGCGCGCGTCGCCCTCGAGCGCTGCGAGCGGCGCGAGTCCGCGCACCACTCCTCCTACCGTCCGCACCTGTCCCGTCCCGACCATGCCGATCTGTCGCGTCACGCCATCCCGAGGATCCGGATCCAGCGAAAGCGGCCGCGCGCTGGCCCGCCGGCGCCGCCCGGCGCGCTCCGGCCCCACCAAAGCCCAATGCGTTCCGCTCCGGGGAACGCTCGGAGCATCAGTCGACCCTCGACCTCACCCGTAGGCGAGCGTTCCTGACGTTCGCTGGCAAGGAGTGGTGCCGAGCGGGGATCGGGGGACGGGCTCCTGCCCTTCCCCCGGTTCACGCGAGGTCCACGACGCAGTCCAGCGGGCGTCAGGGGCGCGAGCCCGTGCGCTCCATGCGGGCCCAGAGGGCGGCCTGCACCTGCTCGCGGACCTGGACGACGCCGATGCGGTCGAGCACGTCGACGAAGAAGCCGCGCACGATCTCGCGGATGGCGTCTTCGCGCGAAATGCCGCGGGCCTGGAGGTAGAACAGCTGCTCCGCGTCGATCTTCGAGGTCGTGGCCGCGTGCGTGCAGCGCACGTCGTTGGCCTTGATCTCGAGGCCCGGGATGCTGTCCGCGTGCGCACCCGACTTGAGGATCAGGTTGCGGTTGTTCTGGAAGGCGTCGGTGCCCTGCGCGTCGCGGGCCACGGCGATCATGCCGCGCCAGATCGAGTGCGCCTTGTCGTCCACGACGCCCTTGAAGAACAGGTCCGAGAACGCGTTGGGTGCGGCGTGCAGCTGGTACGTGTCGTAGTCCAGCTGCTGCGCGCCGTCGAGGTAGTAGGCACCGTTGAGCTTCACGCTCGACCCGGCGCCGACCATGTGCGCCTCCATGCGGCTCTTGCCCTGCGAGGCGCCCAGGCCGACCGCGCTCCACTCGACCTGCGCGTCGCGGTGCGCGTGCACGCGGTGCGTGGCGAAGTGCTGCACCGGCACGGCGTAGTCCTGCACCGTGACGTAGTGGAGCTTGGAGTTGTCACCCGCGACGAGCTCGACGACGGCGTTGGAGAAGCCCGCCTGCGCGGCGTCGGTGGAGAGGTACTCCTCGACGAAGGTCGCCTCGGCGCCCTCCTCCAGCACGATCAGCGCGCGCCAGTTCACGGCGCCCGCACCGGTCATCACGACGTCGGCCCGGAAGGGCAGCTCGACCTTCGTGTTGCGCGGCACGTACAGGAAGACCCCGCCTGACAGGTTCGCCGTGTTGAGGTCCACGAACTTGTCGTCGCATGAGTCGGTGGCCGGCACGACGGTGCCGAAGTGCCGCTCGAACAGCTCGGCGTGCTCGGTCGCGGCGGTGGCCAGCGACGAGAACACGACACCGGTCGGCACGTCGGCCGACACGCGCACGTGCTCCTCGAGCGTCTCGGAGTTGACGTGAAGCAGCTCGCCCGCGACGTCGACCGCCGAGGTCAGGCTCGCGGCGACGCGGGCCTGGACGGCATCGAGCTCGTCGGCCAGCACGAAGCCCGGCACGTCGGCCAGCTCGACGCCGCGAAGGCGCGTGAAGCGCCAGTGCTCGTCCTTGCGCGTCGGCATCGGGGCACGTTCGAACGCGGCCGCGCCGGTCGCGCGCGCTGCGAGCAGCGGCTGCGGAAGGGCGGTGGGAGCGGGGGTGGTCGTCGTCGTCATCCGACGCTTCCTTCCATCTGCAGCTGGATCAGCTTGTTCATCTCGATCGCGTACTCGAGCGGGAGCTCCTTCGTGATGGGCTCCACGAACCCGCTCACGATCATGGCGTTCGCCTGCTCCTCCGTCAGCCCGCGCGAGCGCAGGTAGAAGAGCTGCTCCTCGTTGACGCGCGTGACGGTGGCCTCGTGGCCGATCTCGACGTCGTCCTCGTCGATGCGGATGTACGGAAACGTGTCGGTCTGCGACTCCGGGTCGATGATCAGTGCGTCGCAGATCACCTGGCTCTTGGCGTTGGTCGCGCCCGGCTTGACGGCCAGCAGGCCGCGGTAGCTGGAGCGACCGCCGTCCTTGCTGATCGACTTGCTCGTGATGACGCTCGACGTGTCAGGCGCCATGTGCGTGATCTTGGCGCCCGCGTCCTGGTGCTGGCCCTTGCCGGCGAACGCGATCGAGAGCACCTCGCCGTGCGCGCGCGCACCCTTCAGGAGGATGGCGGGGTACTTCATCGTGGTCTTGGAGCCGAGGTTGCCGTCGACCCACTCCATGATCGCGTCCTCGTGCGCCTCGGCGCGCTTCGTGACGAGGTTGTAGACGTTGCTCGACCAGTTCTGGATCGTCGTGTAGCGGCAGCGGCCGCCCTTCTTGACGATGATCTCGACGACGGCGCTGTGCAGCGAGTCGGTCGAGTACGTCGGCGCCGTGCACCCCTCGACGTAGTGGATGGAGGCACCCTCGTCGACGATGATGAGCGTGCGCTCGAACTGGCCCATGTTCTCGGCGTTGATGCGGAAGTACGCCTGCAGCGGCATCTCGATGTGCACGTTCGGCGGCACGTAGATGAACGAGCCGCCCGACCACACGGCGCTGTTGAGCGCGCTGAACTTGTTGTCGTTGTGCGGGATCGTCTTGCCGAAGTACTCGCGCACGATCTCGGGGTGCTCGCGCAGGCCCGAGTCCATGTCCAGGAAGAGCACGCCCTGCTGCTCGAGGTCCTCGCGCAGCTTGTGGTACACGACCTCCGACTCGTACTGCGCGCCGACGCCGGCGAGGAACTTGCGCTCCGCCTCCGGGATGCCGAGGCGGTCCCACGTGTCCTTGATGTCGTCGGGGAGGTCCTCCCACGACTTCGCCTGGGTCTCGGTCGGCTTGATGTAGTAGTAGATGTTGTCGAAGTCGATGCCGCTCAGGTCGGCGCCCCAGTCGGGCATCGGGCGGTCGAGGAAGTACTGGTACGCCTTCAGGCGCTCCTCGAGCATCCACTCCGGCTCGTTCTTGTGCGCGGAGATGTCGCGGACCGTCTGCTCGGTCAGGCCACGCTCGCTCTTGAAGTGGTAGTTGCTGGCGCTGTCGTCGTTGGACCAGCCGTACTTGTAGTCGCCCATGGCGACCGCGTCGGCCTCGGCCTCGGTCAGCTCGGTGGTGACGGGTGCGGGTGCTTCGGTCATGTCAGTCCCCTCAGGCCGTCGCGCCGGCGAGGGCCTTGTTGGCCTCGCCACCGTGACGTGCCGGCAGCTCGACGCCGTGTGCGCCGAGCACCTTCTCGTAGCCGTCGGCCTCGAGCTGCTTGGCGAGCTCCGGGCCGCCGTCCACGACGATCTGGCCGTCGACCAGGATGTGCACGAACTCGGGCGTGATGTGGTTGAGCAGGCGCTGGTAGTGCGTGATCACCAGCGCGCCCATGCCGCGATCGGTGACGAGCGTGTTGACACCCTCCGCCACGATCTTGAGCGCATCGATGTCGAGGCCGGAGTCGGTCTCGTCGAGGATCGCGATCGTCGGGTTGAGCATCGCCATCTGCAGGATCTCGACGCGCTTCTTCTCGCCGCCGGAGAAGCCGTCGTTGAGGTAGCGGCGGATCAGCGCGCGGTCGACCTTGAGCAGTGCCATCGCGGCCTCGAGCTGCTTGCGGAACTCGGGGATCTTGATCGGCTTGGGCGCATCGGGATCGTCCTTGCGCGTGTCGGCCGTCAGCACGCCGCGGTGCGAGTTGACCGCCATGCGCAGGAACTGCGTGACGGAGACGCCGGGCACGGCCTGCGGGTACTGGAAGGCGAGGAAGAGGCCGAGGCGGGCGCGCTCGTCGACCTCCAGCTCGAGGATGTCCTCGCCGCCGAAGGTCACGCTGCCCTGGGTCACCTCGTACTTGGGGTGGCCCATGAGGGCGTAGGAGAGCGTCGACTTGCCGGAGCCGTTGGGGCCCATCAGCGCGTGGATCTCTCCTTCGCGGACGGTGAGGTTGATCCCCTTGAGGATCTCCTTGCCCTCCACGGCGACGTGCAGGTCCTGGATGACGAGATCGGGCATTGCGGGCAGCTCCTGGTGCTCGGGGAGAGGTGCGCGGGGCGGGGGCGCGCGATGCGCGCAGCCGGCTCCACATGCGGAACTGTACTGCAAACCCGAGGGCGAGGACGCGGTA
>JAOPYS010000017.1 GCA_025964465.1 Thermoleophilia bacterium | reverse complement strand
CCGACGCGGCGCAGCTCGGTGCCCTCGTCCTCGCCGCCCGTGGGGACGTCGTCCTGGATGATGTTGGGCAGCTGGATCATGAGGTTGTCGAGGCGCTCGGACAGGCCCTTGAGCTCGGCCTCCTTGGCGCCCATGCGTTCGCCCAGCTCGCGCACGGCAGCCATCGCCGGCTCGGCGTCCTCGCCGCGGCCCTTGGCAGCGCCGATCTGCTTGGACGCGGAGTTGCGCTCGGAGCGGAGCGTGTCGAGCTCCGTGTTCGCCGCGCGGCGCTGCTCGTCGAGCTCGCGCACGTGGGTCAGGTCGGCGCTCGCGCCGCGACGGCGCAGCGTGTCCTCGACGACTTCGGGGGTCTCGCGGATGAGTCGGATGTCCAGCATTGCCGGAGGCTATCGGTTCGCGGGGCGCGTAGGGTCGGCGGCATGACACCGAGCGACGACAACCCACCCGACCGCTTCGCGGGGCGCGTGGCCGACTACGTCGCGGCGCGCCCGTCATACCCGGCGCTCGCGGTCTCCTTCGTGCTGCAGGGGCTGGGGCACGGGCACGAGGGGATCGAGGTCGCGGACCTCGGCGCGGGGACCGGCATCCTCACCGAGCTGCTGCTCGAGCGCCACGCGCGGGTCTGGGCGATCGACCCGAGCGAGGCGATGCTGGAGGCGGCACGCGCGAAGTTGGGCGCGCATCCGTGGTGCACGATCGTGCACGGCACGGCCGAGGCGACGGGGCTGCCCGACGCGTCGATGGATGCCGTCACCGCGGGGCAGGCGTTCCACTGGTTCGACGTCGAGGGCGCTCGACGCGAGGCGCTGCGGATCCTGCGCCCAGGGGGCGGGGCGGCGCTCGTCTGGAACACCAAGCAGTTCGCGTCTTCCCCCTTCCTCGCGGGGTACGAGCAGCTCCTGCGCGCGCGAGCGCCCGAGTTCGAGCAGGTGCGCCACGAGCGCGTCGACGATGCACGCATCGAGGCGTTCTTCGGGGCGCCGGTGCCGGCAGTCGAGTTCGACAACGCGCAGGCGCTCGATTGGGAGTCGCTCCAGCGGCGCGTTCGCAGCTCCTCCTACACGCCGCCGCCCGGCGCGCCGGGGCACGACGCGCTGTTCGCGGAGCTTCGGGAGCTGTTCGACGAGCACGCCGAGGGCGGCACCGTGACGTGGCCGTACGTCACTGTCGTGCACGTCGGCGAGGTCGTGCGCGACTGAGTGTCAGACGGGGGCGACGACGGTGCCGAGCGGCGGTGGGCCGGCGATGCGGGCGTGGCTGGCGAGGCCGCCGTCGACGGTGCGCACGTGCACGCCGACGCCGACGGGGCCCTCGACGAGGGCGAGCGGCTCGGGATGCATGTCGGGGCGGCCGGGGTGGAACACGCTCGGGCACACGAACACGGGGACGCGGCCGAACATGGCGGTCACGGCCTGGTGCTGGTGGCCGCAGACGATCCGCTCCACCTGTGGGGAGCGGTCGAGCAGCTCGCGCAGGCGCAGGGCGTGGTCGGGCCGCAGCGCGCCCCCGTCGAAGCGCGGCATGCCGATCGCGACCGGCGGGTGGTGCATGGCGATGATGGTTGGCCCTGGCGCAGCCGCCAGCTGCGCCTCGAGCCAGGCCTGGCGCGTGTCGCACAGCTTGCCGTCGTCGAAGCCCGTGTGCTGCGTGTCGAGGCAGACCACGCGGAACGAGCCGAGCTGCGCGACGTACTGCAGGTGACGCTCGGCGCCCAGGCCGACGGTGCCGGGCACGCCGGCGAAGGCCTCGCGAAGCAGCTCGCGGTCGTCGTGGTTGCCGACGAGCGGCAGCAGCGGGTGCCCGAGCTCGGCGAGCGGTGCGAGCAGCTCCACCAGGCGCCCGTACTCGGCCGCGCTGCCGGAGTTGACCAGGTCCCCGCTCAGCAGCACCCCGACGGGCTGCGGGTCGAGCGCCGCGACGAGCGCGATCGCGTCCGCGACCCGTGCCGCGGCGACCGCATCACCCGGGCCGACCTGGACGTGCAGGTCGGTGAGTTGCACGAGCAGGTCCACGGGTCCGTCGGCGGGCTCAACCATCCGGGTTCGCCTTGGTCGACCCGCGCTGCTTCGGCGGGGTCGTCCCGTCCTCGGACGCCGGGTCCGCCCCCGCCACCTGCGCCACGTACCGCGCCACGAGGTCGGCGTCGGAGCCGTCGAGCAACCCGTCCGGCATGCCGCCACCGCCGTCCTTGATCTGGTCCCGCACGCGCTGCGCGTCGGGTTGCAGCAGGTCCAGGTCCGGGCCGAACACCCCGGCAGCCTTGGCGTCGGAGAGGGCGTGGCACACGCGGCACGTCGACTGGAACAGCGCGCGGCCCTTGTCCACGTCGATCGGTTCGCTCGATGCCTTCGTATCCAGGTTGCTGCCACCGCAGGACGCCGCGACCACGGCCATCGGCACGAGCACGGCCGCGAAGGCCAGGAGACGTGTCGGGAGCGGGCGCACCCATCCGTCCTACCCTGCGGCGCGGCTCCGCGATCCGGCGATAGGATCAGGGGCATGGACGCACCCGTCGAGACCTCCCCCGCCGCTGATCCCCTCGATGCGGGCCTGCTCGACCTGATCCAGAACGAGTTCCCGCTCGTCGCGCGCCCGTACGCGGCGTTCGCCGAGAAGCTCGGGGTCGAGGAGGACGCGGTCATCGCGCGCATCGCCGCGCTTCGCGACGCCGGCACGATCCGCCAGGTCAGCGCGATCTTCGACACGCGCCGCCTCGGCTACCGCTCCATGCTGGCCGCCGCGAAGGTTGCGGGCGACCAGGATGCGATCGACCGGGCTGCCGCGGTCTTCTCCGCGCACCCGGGCGTGACGCACAACTACCTGCGCGAGCACGAGATGAACGTGTGGTTCACGCTCGCGGTGCCGCCGGATTCGGAGATCGGCCTCGAGCGCACGATCGACCTGCTCGGTGAGATGGCGCAGGTCGAGGTGATGCGCCACATGCCGTCCAAGAAGTTCTTCAAGATCGGCGTGGACCTCGACGTGAAGGGCGACCGCGCGCCGAACGCCAAGAAGGCGAAGCGCGAGCCCGAGCTGCCGACCCCCGCGGCGGAGACGCTGACCGAGCGCGACAAGGAGGCGATCCGCGCGCTGCAGCTGGACCTGCCCGCCACCGCGCGCCCCTTCCTGCAGCTGGCCGAGCAGTTCGGCTTCGACGAGGCCGACCTCATCGAGCGCGGCCTGCAGTTCGTCCGAACGGGGCAGATGCGGCGCTACGCCGCGGTGCTCGCGCACCGCAAGGCCGGGTTCACCTTCAACGGGATGGGCGTCTGGAAGGTGCCGGTCGAGCGCCTCGAGGAGTGCGGCCAGCACATGGCCAGCTTCCGCGGGGTGAGCCACTGCTACGAGCGCCCCACGTACCCGGACTGGCCCTACAACCTCTTCTCCATGACCCACGGGCGCACGAAGCAGGAGTGCGAGGACGTGCTCGCGGCGATCGCCAAGGAGTGCGACCTGGACGAGTACATCGTCCTGTACTCCACCAAGGAGTACAAGAAGACCCGCGTCTCCTACTTCACCCCGGAGATGTACGCCTGGGAGGCCGTGCACGCCGGCCTCCTGTCACCCGCCTGACTCGTTGCGGCCGGGGGCTGGCCGCAACCCCCGTGCAGGTGGTGCTTGTCGATTCCGTCGACCCGTCGTACCTTCGAGGAGGAGTGGATCGCAGGCGGGGAGCTTGCGCATCCTGGGGAGAACGAAGGGGAGTCCGCCATGGCCACGCGCTCACGGGCACGTCATTTCCATGCGACCGCGAAGGCGCTCAACGCTGCCGCATCGACGCGCAACGAGGTCGACGGCATGCTGCTGACCGCGCAGGTGAGCGACGTGGACATCCAGTCGATCATCGCGGGCGTCGGCGCCGAGGGTGCCATCATCGAGGCACCCTTCGAGGCAGCGCCTGCACAGTTCCAGCTGCCCGCGAGCGAGATGCCCGCCGAGGACCTGGTTGCGCTCCACGAGGAGCTGCGCTGGGCCGAGAGCAAGCTGATGCAGGCGTCGGAGCGGCTGGCGGAGGCCCAGGAGGCGCGCCGCAAGGACCTCGTCGCACTGGCGATCATGCGCCGCGAGCTGCTCGGGTCGTTCGCGGCCGAGCGGGCGTGGCTGCGCGGGTCGATGCGCTACTTCGGTGACATGCAGCCCGCGCTGGTGTCGCGCGAGCAGGAGCTGTCGCACCTGGTCGAGAGCGGCGTGCGCACGGAGCAGGTCATCCACGAGCTGGCGGCGGTGCGGGCCGAGCGCAAGCTCTTCGACATCGCGGTGGCGCAGTCACACGCGCAGCTCGCGCGGATCGACGAGAACGAGAGCTCGAGCGAGTACCAGGTGGCGAGCGAGAGCTACGAGCGCGAGCCCGACGGCGCCTCGATGCGCGAGCTGGCGCGCCTGCGGGCGCTCTCCACGCGGCAGCGGCGCGAGGCAGTGCGCATGCGCGGCGAGGCGAGCGGCATGCTCGAGGAGCTGGGCCTGGTCGGCGGCATGGGTGAGATCACCGCGGCCAACGCCTTCCTGGCCGCGGAGTACGAGGGCGACGAGCGCTCGGCCGAGCGCATGGACCGCGTGCGAGCGGCACAGTTCGACCTCGAGCTGGGTCGACTGCCCGAGCCGCAGGCGGCGTTCAAGTCGGCGCTCAAGCACCCGGTGCACTTCATGCGCGCCCGCCGCACCACGCGCTGACCTGTCGAGCCATCGCGCTGCGCTGGGTCAGGGGGCGGTTCGCGCGAGCGGGCTGCGCGCTGCCGCGTCGCGCATGATCGTGCCGTAGGCCTTCACGACCTGGCGCGGATCGATGCCCTCACTGCCGTTGGGCAGCCCGGATCCCGAGTTCGCCTCGATCACCATGCGGTGGCCCGGGCGACCGATCAGGTCCCAGCCGAGCAGGCGGCCTCCGGGGGGTGCACTGCGCACGGCGTGCAGCATCGTCTGCTGGTCGGCCGGGTGCAGGTCGGCGAAGTCGATGCCGATCGCGCGCGCTCCCTGTGCGACGTTGTTGACGACCTGCTCCGCGTCGGGGGCGATGCGCATGTAGGCCGCGTCGAACTGCACGGCGCCGCTCGGCATGAGGGCGCTGTTGATGCGGAACTCGTGGCGACGACCGAGCTCCTCGGGGTGCACGCGCGCAGCGATCCCGGGCTCGAGCGATGCATCGATGCGGCTGTCCACGAGCGGCTGGGCGATCAGCCGCCCGCCGAGCTCGTCGAGCTGGTCGGCGACCTCGTCGACGTCCGCGTGGCTGCGCACGACGAAGATGTCGTCCCCCTCGGTCGAGACCGGCTTCTTGAGGATCGCCTCGCCGCCGTTCGCGTCGAGCGCGGCGTGCATCGCCTCGCGTGACGTGACCTCGGTGGTGGGGATGACGCGCACGCCGCGCGTGCCCATGTAGTCCGCGAACAGCGCCTTGTCGGTGAAGATCGGCCACGCGTCGGGGCCGTTCACCACCACCGTGCCACGCGCCTCCATCGCGCGCAGCAGTTCCATCGACCTCGGCGGGGCGATCGCACCGTGGTACATGAGCGCCGAGTGCGGGTCGCGCCACGGCGCGAGCACGCCCGAGGCCGGGTCGCGCAGCAGCAGCGAGCCGTTGGCGGCCTGCTGCACGTCGGAGAGGTCGACCATTCGTGCGTCGAGGCCCGCCTCGCGCAGCGCCGTCAGGATCTTCGCGTCGTCGCCGCTGGCCCCGCCGAGCGACTGTCCCTTCGTGTAGAAGAGCACGGTCCGGAGCGATTCGTTGGTTCCCTCGGCCGCCGCGCGCGTGAGCGCACGGGCGTCGTTGACGATCCCGGTCGGTACGTTCATCCCAAGCTCCCCGTCGCGCGTCCCCCGGTCTGTCCCCGAGGATCGGCGACGTGTTGCAGCCCGAGGGCACTCGGGCGGCACGAACCTGCCGAAATATCTCGTCCAGCGAGCTACTGCTCGGTGGTGGGCGGGCGCCGGAGCAGCTGCGCGAGGTTCATCGGGACGCGCTCCATCGAGGCGACGTACTTCCCGTCCACGAACGGCTGCGGATAGCCGAGCGCGTGCGGCGCCATGGTCCGGACCTGGCGCACGCCGCTGGCGTCCACGGTGTAGATGTCCGCGGCCGAGCTCGGGTGCGGCGCCTGCTGGATGCCCTTCGGCGCGTCGGGGTGCGCGGCGTCCCGGTACTGCTTCCCGGGGAGGGGCGTCAGCGAGACCGAGGTGCCGTCCTCGATGCCGGACAGCACCTTGGCGAGCACGAGCTGCTCGCCCGGGTCGAGCGCGCGCAGGGCGTCGTGGAAGCCCGCGGGGAGCGCCGCGACCGCCGCGTCGGCCTGGCGCTGCAGCTCCTCGGCGCCCATCGTGGCGTGCTGCGCGGCGAGCTGCAGGCCGATCGCGCTGCCGACGGCGTTGTTGTGCACGTCCATCTCGCTCGAGTAGCGCGCGTGCAGCGGGTCGTAGAGCGCGAGGTAGGAGTCGCGCTCGTGCGCGTCGCCCGCGCCCTTGAGCAGGCGCGCCGCCTCCTCGGCCGAAGCGCCGGTGTCGCGCATGAGCCGGTAGGTGATGAGCGCCGCGCCGCCGGTGTGGCGGAAGGCGTCGGGGCCGTTGTCGTAGCCGATCAGGAGCTTCTTCCCGACCTGCTTGGCGCCGAGGTAGAAGACGGCGTTCTCCATGCCGCGCACGTCGGCCTCGGCCCGCTGCATGGTGGTGAC
>JAOPYS010000004.1 GCA_025964465.1 Thermoleophilia bacterium | reverse complement strand
AAGGTCGTCGGGCGCACCCGCACGAAGTTCCTCGACCTGACGCGCGTCTCCTCCCACGATGGCGAGCAGGGCGTGCTGTCGATCGCCTTCGCCACGGACTTCCGCACGAGTGGGCGCATGTACGCCTACTTCACGCGTCGCGACGGAAACGGCCAGGTGCGCCAGTTCACCGTCAGGCGCGGGGCCGTCGTCCCCGGCAGCGGGCGCGACATCATCACGGTGGTGCTGACCAACCCGGCGGCCGCTAACCACAACGGCGGCAACCTGTGGGCGCGGCCCGGCGGGCTGCTGTTCCTGTCGACCGGGGACGGTGGGGGCGGCGGTGACCCGGCCGGCAACTCGCAGCGCCTCGACCGGCTCGCCGGCAAGCTACTGCGCATCGCGCCCAAGGTCGGCGGCGGGTACGCCATCCCGCGCAGCAACCCGTTCGTGGGGCGGCGCGGCGCGCGTGCGGAGATCTACGCGCTCGGATTGCGCAACCCGTTCCGCTACTCCATCGACGCACCGACCGGTGACATCTGGATCGGCGACGTGGGCCAGGACACGCGCGAGGAGATCGACCGCCTGCCGGGCGGGCGGCCCGCGGGCGCCAACTTCGGGTGGCGACGCATGGAGGGCACACACGTCTACTCACCCGGCACGCACCTGACGGCCGGCACGCGGTACGTGCCGCCGTTCCTCGACTACGGTCGCCCGAATGGTGAGTGTTCGGTCACCGGCGGTGTGGTGTACCGCGGCCCGGTGCGCGCGCTGCGGGGCTGGTACCTCTACACGGACTACTGCACCGACCGCGTGACGGCGCTGCTGCCGGCGACGAAGCGGCGCGTGGTGCGCACGGGCGCGCCGGGCGTCGTGCACTTCGGGGCGGGCCCGGGCGGCAACGTCTACGCCACGTCGCAGCAGACGGGGCTCGTGTACCGGATCGTCGCGTGAGCGAGGACGCGGACGCGAGCGCGGGCGACGGCTCCACGCGGGGCGAGCGAGGCTGGGCCACGCTCACGCGCGTGAACGGCACGGACGACCCGCGCGTGGTGCGACGCCTGCGGGAGCTGGCGCCCGACGTGGCGCGCCACGTGGTCGAGTTCGGGTACGGCGACATGTACGCGGACCGCCCCACGGACGTGCTCGACGAGCGCCAGCGCCAGCTCGTGACGCTCGGCGCGCTCGCTGCGATGGGCGGCTGCGAGGACCAGCTCGCAGTGCACGCCAACGTCGCGCTCGAGGTGGGACTGACACCCGACCAGGTCGTCGAGGCGATCACGCACGCGCTGCCCTACGTCGGGTTCCCGCGCACGCTCAACGCCATGGAGGCGGTGCGCACGGTGTTCGAGCGACGCGGCGTGTGGACGAGCGACGCCTACCGCGGCGAGGCCTGACCCACCATCCCGGTGCCTGTCCCGCTGAGGGGGCCGATCGACCTCATACTCCGAAGGGGGGAGGGGTCAGCGCGACATCTCCGCCAGCATCTGGCGGCGGATGATCTCCATGCGCATCGACAGGCCCGCGGTGGTGTAGGCCGGGAAGGCCTCGCCGTTGGGCAGGCCGCGGCCGCCCACGAGCGGGCCGACCACGCCGGCCGTCACGCGGTTGAGCGCGGACTGGCCGAAGCGCGTGCGGTACTGGCGCATGAGGTTGGCATCCTCGACGCCGTCGCGCATGCGCTCGAGCCGCAGCGACGACACCGGCTGCGCGAGCGGGTCGGTGAGCCCCAGCTGCGGGCGCAGGCCCGGGTAGTAGAGGCTGCCCCACCCGTTCGAGACGACGCCCGCCGGGCCCGTGTTCTCCTTGTCGAGCGCGGCCGACCCGACCCAGCTGAGCGGCGCGTCCCACGGGTTGCGCGGCTTGGTCGTGGCGACGGGGTCGACCCAGCGGTTGGTGACCGCGCTGAACCAGCCGTTGAAGCCCTCGCGGCCGAGCGGCCAGAACAGGAAGCGCGCGTCCGACGACGGCCCGTCGATCGCCAGCTGCGGCAGCCGCTTCGTGGCCAGCGGCAGGTCGTAGGTCCACGCCTCGCCGCCCGCCTTCTGGACTGCCTTCAGCCGCGTCACGACCTCGCGTGCACGGTTGACGCCCGCGAGCTTCTGCTCCGGCGTGGACGCGAACCCGTACATCCGGAAGTACGGGGCGATCCACCCGTCGAGGTCGTCGCCGCCCTGCCCGTCGCGCAGGTTCGCGTTCGACGACTTCTGCGCGGCCTGGATGGCGCAGTGCTGGCGGCCCGCCACCGTGCGGCACACGCGCTGCCCGCCCGTCTCCATCGGCCACGTCGTGCCGAGCACCTTCACGCCCGGCGCGTAGTCGTGCACGAGCTTGTTGACCTCCGGCACGACCGTCGCGTTCTGCTCCGCGCTCGGCTCGTCGAACGGGTTGAGGAAGTACGCGCGGCTGTCCTGGATGCCCGCCGTGCGCCAGTGGTCGGCCACGCGGTAGATGAACCACGCGCTCTTGACCTTGTCGCCGACCGCGTCGTCGAACTTGGTGCCCGCGGCCTTCTCGTCGCGGATGGTGAACCCGTCCTGGTCGCAGCGCGCCACCGTGTGGTTGGGCATGAGCGCCACCGGCACCGCGCCCGGCTTGCCGTCGGCCCACCACGGGATCTGGTCGAACACCTTGAGGTACCCGTCGGCGGCGCTGCAGCCGTACGTGCCGTCACCGCTCGGGTACGCCTTCTGCCACACGTTCGGGGCCGCGCGATGGCGGGCCAGCATCCACAGCGTGCGGTAGGTCTGCTCGTACTGGTCCTGCGCCGTGTCCGCCGGGGCGAGCGCGCGGTACCAGTTCGGGTTGAAGTTGAAGAGCAGCTTGAAGTTGCGCGGGTCGTGCGGCGTGATCGCCGGGTCGAGCGAGCCGGAGGAGTTCTTGGTCGGCACCACCGTCACGGAGAACTTCGCGCGCGCGAGCACCGTGCCGTGTTCGTCGCGCACCACGACCGTGCCGCCGCTCGTGCCGGCGGTCGCGGTGGCTGGCACGCTGACGATCACGGCGAACGCGGACCACTCGCCGCCGCGCGCGGTGAGGCGCCCGGCATTGCCGGCCGTCGGCACCTGGGGCGGCAGCGGGTCGGCGTAGCGACCGGGCCGCGATCCCATGCCCGTCGACGGGCGCGTGATCGTCACGTACTGCGAGCGCAGCACCTGCGTCCACTGCGTGGCGAACGCCGAGGAGCCCGGGTCGACCGTGGCCGAGGCGTGGACGGTCGAGCCGGGGCGGATGGCGAGCATGAAGCCCTCCTCCTCGCCGGGCTGGGCCACCATGAACTGCGGCTGCACCGGACCTGCGAGCGGGCCACGCACGCCGCTGGGGCGCACCTGCTCGGTCATGAACAACGTGCGCGCCTGCACGCCCGCGGCGAGCGCGATGGTCGGCATGGCGATCGCCGAGGCGACCAGTGCGACGAGTGAGGACATGAGCACGCGCCGCAGCGCTCGCTCCCCCCGGATGCGATTCCCCTCCATGCCAGTCCTTCGTGGCACGTCGGACCCACGTTGCACCGGGCGGCGCGGAAGCTGTGCGAGAATCGCTGCGCGATGCAGCTGCTCTTCAACTCCCACCCCTTCCTGCTGCTGTTCCTCCCCTCCATGCTTCTGGGCTGGTGGGCGGGGTCGTGGCCCGCCGACGGCTGGGGCCGGTTCGGCTGGATCGTCCGCCGCCTCGGCTTCACCACGGGCATCGCCGCGCTGTTCGCCTTCGTGGCCAGCGCGGCCGGGCACCAGCAGGCGTACGTGCTGCTGCCGCTGCTGGTGCCGGCGGTGCTGCTCGGGTGGTGGGTCGCGATCGACCGGCCGCAGTACCGCCTCGGCTACCTGGCCTTCATGAGCTGGACGTTCTACGTCCTCAGCTACCCCGACAGCCCCTTCTTCGGCGGGCACGTGCACTCCGGGGCGTTCGTCGGCCTGGCCCTGTTGCCCCTGATGCTGCTCTCCACCACGGTGGACTACTGGGCCGGCAAGCTGATCCAGCGCGAGCTCGACGCCGGCCACGAGAAGACCGGGCGCGCCAAGCGCATCCTCATCGCGGCGCTCATCTTCAACCTCGGCCTGCTCGGGGTCTTCAAGTACCTCGGGTTCTTCGCCTCGACGTTCAACGAGGTGGCCGGGCTGTTCATCAGCGGCGGCGACGCCGTTTCCGTGCCCACGGTGGTGCTGCCGATCGGCATCTCGTTCTACACGTTCAACTCGATGTCGTACACGATCGACATCTACCGCGAGAAGGTCAAGCCGGCACGCGGGATGCTCGAGTACGCCGCGTTCGTCGCGCTCTTCCCGCACCTGATCGCCGGCCCGATCGTGCGCTACTCCGACATCGACGAGCAGCTGCGCAAGCTGCACCACAAGCTCACGGGCGAGATGGCGGCGCTCGGCCTGTGGTTCCTCGTCATCGGGCTGTTCAAGAAGGTGGTCATCGCCAACGCGCTGGCGGGGCACGTGGACCGGCTGTACGGGCAGAGCGAGCACCTCGCGGTGGTGAGCGGGTGGGCCGCGGCGCTCGGCTACTCGCTGCAGCTGTACTTCGACTTCTCCGCGTACTCGGACATGGCGGTCGGCCTTGCACTGCTGATGGGCCTGCGCTTCCCGCAGAACTTCAACTCGCCCTACAAGGCGCGCAACCCGAGCGACTTCTGGCGGCGCTGGCACATGAGCCTGTCGCGCTGGCTCACCGACTACCTCTACATCACGATGGGCGGCAACCGTGGCGGCAAGCTCAAGACGCTGCGCAACCTCTTCCTGACCATGTTCATCGGCGGCCTCTGGCACGGCGCCGCGTGGGTGTTCGTGCTGTGGGGCCTGCTGCACGGGCTCGGGCTCGTGGTGCACCGTGTGGCCAGCGACGCGGGGATCGTCCCGCCGTGGAAGTGGCTGTCGCGCGCGATGTGCTTCATCTTCGTGGTGATCCTGTGGGTGCCGTTCCGGTCCGGCAACGTCGACCTGGTCAAGCACGGGCGCTCCACCGAGGTCATGGGCAACGTGCTGGGCGCCATGTTCGGGCAGAACGGGCTCGGCCTCGGGCACCTGTCGCACGGCGACGCCACGGGCTTCCAGGTGCCGCTGACCTTCGTGGGGCTGCTCGTGACGCTGCTGGTCTTCGTCAACGTGGCGCCCAACACGTGGGAGTTCCGCTTCCGCCCGACGCGGCGGCTCGCGCTCGCCACCGCCGTCCTCGCGACGTGGAGCGTGCTGCTGCTGTCGGCGCCGAGCCCCTTCCTCTACTTCCAGTTCTAGGGAGGGCGTGGCGCGCATGGTGACGGCGGAGGACGGCGGCGGATCGATCTCGCACCGGGCCTTCGCGTGCTGGCTGCTCGGGGCGATCGCCGTCGCGGTCACCATCGTGGGGGCGCTCAACTGGTACGTCGACCCGACGGGCGTGACCTCGCGCGTGACGAAGTGGCGGGTGGCCGACAACGCGGAGGTGCGGTCGGAGAAGCTCGACCTGTATGAGGCGCTCGACGCCAAGCCCGAGGTGGTGCTGCTCGGCTCCTCGCGCGCGATGAAGCTCGAGCCGGCGCACGTGCGCCAGCTGACGGGTGACCGCGCGTTCAACGCGGCCGTGAGCGGCGGGGTGCCCGGGGACGCGCTGCTGTTCACCAAGCTGCTCCAGGAGCAGCAGGGCGACCGCTTCCCGCACCTGGTGTGGGGGCTCGACGTCGATGCCTTCCGCACGAAGCAGCTGCGCGCCGGGCTGTCGACCGATCCACGCATGGCGCGGTTCATCCCGCGCGGGGAGCGGCTCGCCACGAAGCTGTCGAGCCTCGGGGCGCTCACGGAGTGGCAGACGCTGCACACCACGATCCGGTCGGTGCGCGCGGGCGGGGCGAAGCGCAGCGCGGCGGTGGCCGACCACTCCGACTTCGGGCCGGACGGGTTCCAGCGCTGGTCGTTGCCCTTCCCGCGCAAGCCCGTCTACCTGGGGCGGGCCGTGCGCAAGGAGATCGAGCAGTACGCCGGGTTCATCTTCGGGCGCGACGCGTACACGAAGGTGGAGGACCGGCCCGTGGCGGAGTTCAGCGAGGTCGTGCGGATCGCCAACCGACACGGGGACGTGCCGACGATCTTCGTCACGCCGTACCAGCCGATCGCCGAGCACATCCTCGCGCGCCACCACATCGCCGACCGCGAGCGGGAGGTGCTCGCGCGCCTGCGCGAGCTGCAGCACGGCGACGACCTGCACTTCCGGGTGGTCGACCTCACCGACCTCGAGAGCTTCGGCGGGGACCCGTCGCAGTTCTACGACGGGGTGCACATGACGCCGGTGAACACTCGGCGGGTGCTCGACCGGCTCGATCGCGACGGCCTGCTCGACCGTGCAGGAGCGCGCCTACGGCGCGCGGGCTGAGCGCGTCGAGACCCGGGCTACAGGTCCTTCGATGGCCTGCCGATAGGCGCCGCGTGACCGAATACGCCCCCCAGCCCCACCACGTCGACCTCCTGCACGTGATGCTGCAACGCATCGTCGAGCTCGACGGCAGCGACCTGCACGCGCGCGAGAACGAGCCCCCGTTCATGCGCCGCCACGGCAACCTCGTCCAGCTGCCGGACGTCGGTCCGCTCGACCGGGCCGCCCTGGCGGGCGTGATCGGTGCGCTCACGGCCGGTCGCCCCAACCTGCGCGGCGAGTTCGACCACGCCGGCGAGGCCGACCTCTCCTACGAGCTGGACGGCGTGGCCCGCTACCGCGTCAACGTCTTCAAGGAGCGTGGGCGCCTGGCGCTGACGCTGCGCGTCATCCCGTCCGAGGTGCCGCACATCGACAACATCGGCGTGCCGCCGGTGCTCAAGCACCTGTCGCTGGCGCACCACGGGCTCGTCCTGGTGACCGGCGCCACGGGCTCGGGCAAGACCACGACCCTCGCCGCGATGATCGACCACCGCAACCGCGAGACGGCCGGGCACATCCTCACGATCGAGGACCCGATCGAGATCGTGCACCCGAACCACAGCTCGATCGTCTCCCAGCGCGAGGTCGGTGCCGATACCCTCGACTTCTCCCAGGCGCTGCGCCGCGCGCTGCGCCAGGACCCGGACGTCATCCTCATCGGCGAGATCCGCGACGAGGAGACGATGCGCACGGCGCTCGCGGCGGCGGAGACGGGCCACCTCGTGCTCGCGACGCTGCACACGATCAACGCGCAGGAGACGATCGCGCGCGTGCTGGACCTCTTCCCGAGCGAGGCCGAGTCACAGGCCCGCGCCATGCTCGCCGGTGCGCTCAAGGGCATCGTGTCGCAGCGCCTGGCCAAGACGATCGACGGCAAGCGCACGGCGGTCGTCGAGGTGATGGTGAACACGTCCCGCATCGCGGACTGCATCACCAACCCGGACGAGACCGCCAAGATCACCGAGGCGATCGGCGACGGCGAGT
>JAOPYS010000189.1 GCA_025964465.1 Thermoleophilia bacterium | reverse complement strand
GGCGGTTCACCAGCTCGCCCATGTACTCGGAGCGGGCGGTCATCATGATCAGCGGCACCAGCGCGAACGGGATGCCGAACGACAGCACGACCTGCGACAGCACGAGCGTCTCGGTGGTCGGCAGGTCCAGCGCCAGCACCACGAGCGCCGGGGTCATCGTCACCGCGCGTCGCACGAACAGGGGGATCGACCGGCGGATGAACCCCTGCATCACGACCTGCCCCGCGTAGGTGCCGACGCTCGAGGAGGAGAGGCCGGAGGCAAGCAGCGCCACGCCGAACGCCAGCCCGGCCGCGCCACCCACGATGCGGTTGAGCCCGCCGTGCGCCGCCTCGATCGAATCGATGCCGGTCGCGCCCGTGCGGTGGAACAGGGCCGCCGCGATGCACAGCATCGACAGGTTGATCACGCCGGCGATGCCCAGGCCGATGCCGCAGTCGATGCGCACGTAGCGCAGCAGGTGGCGACGCTCGACGGCGTCCTTGGCCACGATCCGGTTCTGCGTGAGCGCCGAGTGCAGGTACACGACGTGCGGCATCACGGTCGCGCCGATGATGCCGATTGCGATGAGCAGCGAGCTGCTGCCGTCCAGGTGTGGCACGAGGCCGCCCGCGAAGCCGCTCGCGGACTGGTGGCCGACCGCGAAGAAGTCGTACGCGAACCCGAGCAGCACGAGCGCGAGCAGCGCCCCGATCGCCAGCTCGAACCGCCGGTAGCCGCGCTGCTCGGCCGCGAGGATGACGAAGGCCACCACCGCGGTGATGAGCCCGGCCGGGAACAGTGGCACGCCGAACAGCAGGTTGAGCCCGACCGCCGCGCCGACGAACTCGGCGAGGTCGGTGGCGATGGCGATCGCCTCGGCCTGCAGCCACAGCGCGAAGGAGACGGGTCGCGAGAAGCGCTCGCGGCACAGCTCGGGCAGGTTGCGCCCCGAGGCGAGCCCTGCCTTGGCCGACAGGTACTGCACGAGCATCGCCATCCCGCTCGCCATGACGATGACCCACACGAGCAGGTAGCCGAACTTCGCGCCGCCGGAGATGTTGGTGGCGAAGTTGCCGGGGTCGATGTAGGCGACGGCCGCGACGAAGGCCGGGCCCAGCAGGGCGAGGCGACCGCGGATCGGCCCGCGGGCCTGGATCTCCTCGAGCTGCGACTGCTCGGGCTCGACGGGTGCGCCCGCCGCTGCGGCGGCGCCGGTACCGGGGAGGGTCTTGGAGGAGATCGTCGTCATGCGCGCACCGGGTTCGGGATCGTGGAGGTCGAGGACAGGCGCAGCACGCGCGAGAGCTCGGCGCCGATGACGCGCTGCTCCCCGCCCGGCAGGCCGAGGGTGACGGGGCCGTCGAAGGGTTCGCGGCCGAGCACCTCGAGGTCGGTGCCGAGCAGCAGGCCCAGCTCGTCGAGGTAGCGCAGCAGCTCCGGGCGCTCGTCGCACACCTGCACGAGGCGGCCGGTCTCGCCGACCTCCATCGCGGCGACGGGGCGGTGCTCCATCGACGGGAGCGTGCCGTCACGGGCGGGGATGGGGTGGCCGTGCGGGTCGTACTGCGGGTTGCCGAGCCGTTCGGCGATCAGGTCCTCGAGCTCCTCGGAGATGTGGTGCTCGAGCACCTCGGCCTCGGCGTGGATTCGGTCCCACGGCATCCCGAGTGCCTCGGCCAGGAACAGCTCGAGCAGGCGGTGATGGCGCACCACCTCGAGGGCGACGTTGGTGCCGGAGGCCGTGAGCTTCACGGGCTGGTACTTCTCGTAGCTGATCAGCCCGAGCCCGCCAAGTCGCTGCAGCATGGCGGAGACGGATGCCTGGCTCACCGACAGGCGCTGCGCGATGCGCTGCCCCGTGGCGCGCTCGCCCGACTCCTGGATGAGCCAGATCGCCTTGACGTAGTCCTCGACCGCCTGGGTGCGCATGCGCCCTCCTCGGGCCGGCGCATCCGTTCGCGCGCCGTTGATCCACAACATAGACGAGGCTAAACGAAGATACAAGGGGGGAAGAATCGGCGGTGACGCGGTTCGCCGGCCGCGCCGTCCGGGGAAGGGACGCGGGTGAAGCACCCACTCGCTGCCATGGACGAAGCGCTGGGCGACGCCGTCGAACGCGCCGTCGTCGCGCACCACCGTCGGAGACTGCGCCGGCAGGGGTGGGCGCGGGCGCTCGACCCCGCACCCACACGTGGCGGGCAGGCCTGGGCCGAGGGGCACCCGCCCCCGCGCGAGGAGAGCGGCATCGAGGTGCTCGTGGACGGCGACGAGCTGTTCGCCCGCATCGTCGCCGCGATCGAGGGGGCGCGCCGCTCCGTGCACGTCGCCAGCTGGTGGTGCACGCCCGACCTCGAGCTGCCCGACGGCAGCGGCGGCTGCGTGGCCTTCCGCGACCTGCTCGCGCGGGCCGCCGAGCGCGTGCCGGTGCGCATGCTGCAGTGGGCGGGTGCGCCGCTCCCGGGCGCGCCGATCTCGCGCGCGAGCGTGCGCCGGACCATGCGCGAGCTCGCCGACGGCACCCAGGTCAGGTGGCGCGTCGACGCGCGCGAGCGACCGCTCCACTGCCACCACGAGAAGCTCGTCATCGTCGACGACGCGGTGGCGTTCGTCGGCGGCATCGACATCACCGACTACCAGGGCGATCGGCGCGACGACCCGCGCCATCCGCTGCGGGGCTCGCCAGGGTGGCACGACCTGGCCGTCGAGCTGCGCGGCCCGGTGGTGCACGACGCCACGCGCCACTTCGTGCTGCGCTGGAGCGAGGCCGGCGACGGGCGCGACGACGACGCCGACATGCACGAGGACCTCGACCTGGACCCGGGTGCCCCGCCACTGCCGAAGCCGCCCGGGATGCGCTCGGCCGCCGTGCAGCTGGTGCGCACGGTGCCGGAGCGGATCTACCGCGCGCTCCCGCACGGCGACTTCAGCGTCGCGGAGAGCTACATCCGCGCGATTCGGTCCGCGCGTGAATTCATCTATCTGGAGAACCAGTTCCTCTGGTCGCCGGAGATCGTGGCGGAGCTGTGCGCGCTGCTGTGCGACCCGCCGACCGACGAGTTCCGGTTGCTGCTCGTCATCCCCGCCAAACCCGTGGGCGGAGCCGACGACACGCGCGGCCAGCTCGGTGCGCTGCTCGATGCCGACGCGCACGCCGATGACACCAACCGGGTGCTGGCGTGCTGCCCGTGGTCGCGCCCGGTCCGCCCCGACCAGGTGGGTGAGGACCCCGTCCCGATCTACGTGCACGCCAAGGTGGGCATCGTCGACGACCGCTGGATGTCGCTGGGGTCGGCGAACCTCAACGAGCACTCGCTCTTCAACGACACCGAGCTGAACGTGGTCAGCTGCGACCCGGGCCTCGCGCGCGACACGCGCCTGCGGCTGTGGAGCGAGCACCTCGAGCTGCCCGTGGCGGACCTCGAGCACCGCTCGCCGACCGAGGTGTTCGACCACACGTGGGGGCCGATCGCCCGCGAGCAGGGTCGGCGCATGCAGGACGGCCTCGCGCTCACGCACCGCATCGTGGAGCTGAACCGCGTCTCGCGCCGGTCGGCCCGCCTGCTCGGCCCGCTGCAGTCGCTCCTGCTCGACGGGTAGCGCGCCGGGGCCGGGTTTGGGGGCACAGCTGCGCGGTGTAGGAGCGAGGGACGTACTCCGGCCCCGACCGTCTGGACCATCCATGCGCCTTCGTCCCCGCCTCTCCGCATCCAACGTGATGGCTGCGAGCGCCCTGTTCCTGTCGCTCGCCGGCACCTCGTGGGCCGCGGCGCAGATCACCGGCGCGGGCATCAAGGACGGTACGGTGACGACCACTGACATCGCCGACGGTCGCCTGGGCGTGCAGGGACGCGACGTGCGCGACGGCTCGCTCGGCGTGGTCGACCT